>MUGC01000138.1 GCA_002900535.1 Thermoplasmata archaeon M9B1D
TAGAATCAGGTTTAAATGAACGTAATGGAATTGAGCTGCAGTTATGGCAAGTGTATTCAATTCGATACCCTGGCCTTGATGGTCGTTTTTCATATATTTATTTTACAAGAAACTCATATGAAGAAGGTGAAGAGATAGATAATGTTCTTCCGGATGATTATTTAATAAAATTTAAAGCTTTATTTTATGCAACTGAAAATGGTGGCTATACAAAAGTTGAAGAAGAAGCAAAAATATATCCTTCACTTGTTGATCTTCAACCTGAAAATGATGAGGATATAACTGATGGGGATTATAAAGAGGAAGAGTATAACTTAACTATTTTTACACATCTTAGTCAGTTGTTAAATCTCAGACTTCTTAGCTCAATGCTTTTGTTAAAAAATATTTTTATCACTGTTGAGTTGTACAAAGAAAATATGTTGATAGGATTTGAAACATCAAGTAGACTTGCAATAGCTGATGGATGGTTAGACTGGAAAAATATTTCATTTTTCAGAACTGCAACATTTCTACCTCAAAAACCAGGCCGTTATGTTGCTAAAGTTTATCTCGAAAATGCGTTATTTAGTGAAGGTAGAGAATTTATTGGATATAAAATATTTAATATAACAAAAGATACCAAAGTTGATATTTTTTGTAAAGCTGAAAGAAAAATTATTATCACGTATTTAGATCAAGAAAAAAATTCTGTCGAAAATGTTGAAACTAATGTAATTATTGATGATGCAATAATTTCAAAAACCTATAGTGATTCAGATGGAAAAACAAAAATTGGTCTTCCTGCAGGTTTTAATGAAATGTATAGTTTTAAATCAATATATGATGGTTTTTTGATAAAAGAAGACCAAATAAAATTAGGTATAATTAATACTTTAATTCCAGTTAAAAAAACTATTTCTTTCAACGTCTATGATTTAAAAATAAATACAAAAGATTCTGAAGGCAAAACACCTGATTTTGATATAGACATTAGTCTTACTAGTACTGAAATGCGGAATCCTGTTGTCTTAAAACCTGATGAAGTTACCAATGGTGTTTATTATTTTAATAATCTATACCCTGCTAATTATCAGATAAAAATTAAATATTATTTAGCTGAAATCATAGATGACATAAATATTCAAAAAAATATTTCTAAGGACATCAATTTCTATAATTATACAATTTATTTAAAAGATGAATTGGATTTGCCACCTGAAGCAACAATTGAGATTTCTTTAAAAAGTCAAGATTTTAAAAAAACAGTTGTTTTTAATTGCGAATGCTTATCTGATGGTAAATTTGTTTTTTCTGATTTATATCCTGGTAAATATACCCTAAGTGTAAGTTATAGATCATATTTATTGGAAAAAAATGTTACCATTCCAAACGATGATAATGATAATACTACAATAGTTTTCCCTATGTTGTATAATTTAGAAGCATATATTTTTGATTCTCATGGAATACCTCTAAAAAACGCTAAAGTGGTTTTATATAGAGGCGGTAAAGAAATACAAGATTTTTCAGATGATAATGGTAAAATTAGATTTGTAATCCCCCCTGGAGTATATACAACTAAAGTTTATTCCGATGATATAATTGTCGCCCAAAGAAATGTAAATGTTCTAAATGATAAACAGTATGATGTTGTAACAATTGTTGAACCTATAACTCTTTTTCTGATTATTATAATGGTAATAATCACAATTGGTACTATTGCTTTTATTTTCATTAAAAGAAAAGATTCTTTATTTTTCTTAAAATTATTAGCAATATTTATAGCAATTGTTGCACTTGTTTCTCCCTGGTGGTCAATCAATGGAGAATTATCTGATCCTCTTCTTAAAACATCAACAAATATGTATATAATGCCATCGAAAATGGTTACAATTACTTCAAATACTGATATTATCACAGGTGAAATTTCATCTCTGGCGGAGGAATTTAATTTAGTTATGAATTTAATATCATTTCTTATAATTTTTAGCATAATATTAATTTTTTTAACTACTATTTTTAGAAATGTTTTAAAGAAAAAAAGACTGTCTATTGCTATTTTTATATTATCGGTTATAATTTTAGTTGGATGTCTTTTTGTTTTTTGTTACGCTATGTCTGAGCTAGCAAATATTATAGTAGGAAATTTTATAGGAAACGGTAATATTAATTTTGATGTCTACGCAGATAATATTTTTGAATCAATTGCTTGTAGCTGGGGCCCTGGTATTGGTTTCTATATGTTTGTATCATCTATTGTTATTCTTTTGTTTGTTAATTTTATTACTATCAAGAAAAACAAGTTTAAAACTTATTAAATATGAAAAATTATAATACCTATTAAGTTATTTTATGTTTTGGATATGTGGGGCATGAATAGTGGTTAAAAGACCTAAGACTATATATATCATAATTTTGCTATGGCTACTTTTAAGTGTAATTTTTGTTTTATTAGGTTTATATTCTATAGCTTATCTAATAGATATCCCTAACTGGAAGATAAATGATGAGATTATACCGATTCTTCATTTTGGCTATTTAATGTCTGCTATTGTATGGCCTGTTTTTTCCGCTGTTTTCTTAGTTATTTCTTATGGAACTTTTAGAAAAGATAACTGGGTTTGGAGTACAAGTTTAATTTTTTCAACAATTTTTCTTGCAATATTTGCGTTGTTGCTTGCATCATTTATAATTAATGCTCTCAGATTTTTTGATCAATTTTCAGTATTAGGTCTCGTAATAATTGTAATCTCATTTATGACAGATTTGGGATTAGTATATTATCTAACTAGACCCATTACTAAACAGTATTTTGAAATTAGCTAAAAAAATAGGTTGATTAAATTGTTAATTTTATTTCACTAAGCATCCTATTGATTATATATGTTGGTGTTTCGAGCATAAGTTTTTTATAGGGAGATTTTGGAATAAAATCAGAATTACTTAACTTTTCTGCATTTTCAATATGTTTTTTTATTTCTTTAATGTAAAATTCTTTGATTTTTCCCTCATTTTTAACAAAAAGTTTCTTGATTTCACGCTTTTTAAAAACACCAATCTTGGGTTTGTTTTCAAGATGGTTTAAAAGTGGAATTATCACACTATCAATCATTTCGCCATGAGCAAGATCAACCAGATCATCTGCAAGTTGATAAGCAAGACCAATCTCACGGCCGTAATCTGAAAAAACCTTAAGAATATCACCAGTCATGTTCGCCTCAAGTGCGCCTGCTTTACAAGCAGAGGAAAATAAAGTCGCTGTTTTAAGATCAATTATTTTATAATACGCCTCAATAATCTGCTCTTTTATAGTTAATATTTTTTTAGAACCATTTTTGTTAAAATTAACTTCATCGATTTCGCCATTTATAACTTCTTCCCATGAATCAACATAAAGCTTTGCTATTTCGCTCCCATGAGATAAAGCTATTTGAAAACCACGCGCAAGCATCTTATGACCAACTAATACGGCGTTTCCTACGCCTTTTTTGGTGTGAAAAGCCGGATTACCACGTCTTTCATTATCATTGTCGATTATATCATCATGGACAAGAGATGCAGCATGCGCAAGCTCAATTGAAACAGTACCCTCAAGTGCTTGATTAAGTTGATCCTTGGTTTCCTCTCCTTTAGTACATGCCTTAAATGATAACTGAGCAAGTAACGATCTAAGTCTTTTACCACCTTTCAATAAGTTTTTAATTTGGTCATCAGAAATAGTGTTAGAAATTTTATCTTCAACATGTCCCAGGGTTTTATCGAAAAATAATTCTAAATTTTTATTTTCGCTTTGCAATTTTTACACTCCCCATGAGACAGCACAAAAAGTGCTTTAAGAGATCTACTTTTTTATTATAATATAGTATGATATCTATCAACTTATATTATTTTCGGATAATTTAATCTTTTCTGCCTTGAATTGAATGAAATTAACTGTTGTTAATTGTTAATCAACTATTTGTTTTTAAGTTTTTTGCTGTTAATGATGA
>MUGC01000139.1 GCA_002900535.1 Thermoplasmata archaeon M9B1D
GTATAAAAATTATATTATTATAGGTAAAGTAGAAAGTCTAGAAAATATAGAAACTAACTATCCAGAATTATTTATTTAAAACAAAGGAAAAACATGTCAAAAATTCTACTTAAAAGACTAAACAAGCATATTAGTAACAGTAAATCATTTTACTATCCAGGAGCTACTCTTACATGGAAAGAATTTCGAAGTAAACTTCGTTTTTATTTTGATTTAGCAGGTAAAGATCCCTCTAATACTAAAGATATGGTAGCATTTGTTGCAGCTTATACCAAACTAAACAAACTACTCGCTCGTCGTGGTCTTTACATTAAAGCAGAAAACTATTACACAACATTTCGTGTATTAGAACTTGATAATATAGTAGCTAAAATTAAAGATTACGACAATAAGGCTATTTATAGTACAAAAGCACGTGCTAATCTAGCTATTGGTTTTAGACTACATAACGCTAAATGGACACCTTTAAATGATACCGAGATTGAACGTGTATCATCTCACATCTATCGTACTTGTGTTACACCTACCATTAAATACTAATGTTAGTTACTTATGAAGATATTGAACCATATTTAAATGAACTAAGTTTTGATAACTATGTTTCTTTATGTGGAATATCTTTTTATATGTCTCAGGGTATTTGTAAAAATTGTCCATTTGGTGATTTAAGAACTTGTTTATTAGATTATAAATACAATAAACATCTTCCACAGCTAGTAAAACAAATAAAATTAAAACATCCAGAGTTATTTATATGAGTACTAGTCATTCGTTATTTTATAGAAAATTAAAAGCTGATAATAAACTAGTAGAATTTATTATTTATGCTGTTAGAAATAATGGCATTAATTATGATTTATCATCTGCTTTTACTTGGGCTCATACTCCTTGTTATAAATATTGGGATAAATTATATTTTAGCAAATTTGAAGATTATCGTAAAGAATTTAACGATTATGATATAAATACTATACAACTAGAATATCCAGAGTTATTTATATAGGATAAATATGCAATATCTAATTTATGATACAAACGATAATATGTTTACTTATACACTTATTGATTTTGAAGATAAGGTATGGGCAGGCAGTTGGTTTGGTGAAGTAAGTGAATGGAATGGTACATGGACAAAAGATAATAATGCTAACGATTCAAATATAGAAAAATGGTTATTAGATATGCCTTCGTGTGTAGTGTTATTAGAACACGAAAATATAACACCAAAATTGCTAAAACAATACCCAGAACTACTTATTTAGGTTAAATATGTATAGACTTTACCAAGATATCGATACCAACGAGTATATAATAACTACAAAGCCATTTTCTATTAGAAGTTATTGGTGTAATAGTATTAGTCAAGCTATTTATTCAATACAAGATTATTGTATTCATCATGATTCAATAGCATTTTCTGGAAGACTAAAGAATAATAACCTACAATTAATAGTTGAATTTGATTGTTTAGACACATTTTATGATAAATACCCGGAATTATTTATATGATTGAATTATACGATACTAGTAATGGTTTACTTGCTTATCATATTGATACTAATGAGTTACATGATTATTTTTACACATCTCGTTATGAGGGTTCTTTAATATACTATGTAACAAATGATCAATATCATAGCTTACGCCAAAAAAAATTTGATGAATGGGCTATAGATTTTGGTTTAGCTCATTATAGCTTAATTGCTACATTACCTAAAAATAATACAAAAGAATTTCTAATTAAAAATTATCCAGAACTATTCATATAAAGGAAAAAAATGTCAGAAGAAACAAAAACACCAACAAAAACCTTAAGTAGAGAAGGATTAGATTACGCATTAGCAAATATGTTCTCTAATACTACATATTCACAAGATTACGTATTTTATGGTCATATGATTGGTCAATGTTCTATTGTAATTGAAGATATGCCTGCAGCTGCAGGAGTATCTTTTCAATTAGATCATTATAATCTACATATTAATCCTATAAAATTTGACGAATATACGCTAGAGCAACAATTAGCTTGTCTTAAACATGAAATGTCACACATTCTAAATGGTCATATAATGCGTAAAGAAGATCGTAACCATACGGCATTTAATTATGCGACAGATTGTGCTATTAATCAGCTAATTAATCCAAATCACTTAGGTCAAGGATGGATTCTTCCAGCTAATTTTCCTTCAAAAAAGAAAGTTCCTGATAACTTATCTTCTGAACAATATTATGAAATGATTGATAAAGACCAACTTCCTGAAGATGAGCCTCAATATAACGAAGGTGAAGGTGAAGGTGATGGGCAAAATAACGGAGAAGGTGAAGGAAATCCCCAACCTGGAAATGGTCAAGGTGGAGGACATCAAAAATGGAATGAATCTCAAGGAGATGAAGATCTTCAAAAAGATATTACTAAAAATATGATTGAAAAAGCTGTCAATCAAACTCAAAAATCTAGAGGTGATATTCCATCTCAAATTTCCAATTATTTAGATATGTTTACTCGTAAAGCTGAGCTTAACTGGAAAAAAGTTCTACGTGGTATTGTAGGTAATAAAAAAGTAAATACACGCAAAACTATTATGAGACGAGATCGTCGTAACCCTAATTTTGCCCATATTAAGGGTAAGACTAAAGATCGTATGTTTGATCTTCTACTTATATCCGATGTATCAGGTTCTGTATCTGATACTGCACTACTTGCTCTATGGGGTGAAGTAAGGCATATTTGCGATATTACTAAAACTCCTGTAAAACTTATTCAAGTAGATACTAGACCAGCCAAACCTATGGAACTTGCTAAAAAAAGTAAAATTATACAACGACAAGCTGCAGGTGGTACTTATTTATCACCAGCATTAGATATGGCTCATAAACATAAAATTCCATATAACGCAATCGTCGTTACTACTGATGGCTATTTAGATTCCAGTGATGTTAAAAAGTTTGAAGAGCTACATATTCCAGTAATTTGGCTAGTGGAAAAAAATGGCCATATTATGGATGAAATGAATCGTGGACGTATGAAAGCATTTAAACTCAAAGAAGATTAATATGACTTTAAAAATATATTTTTACACTACTTCTACTGAATCAGGTTATGAATACGAACTTGATAACTGTGTAAGTAATAAGTGTTTTAATAATTTATCAGAAGTAATAGAAAGTTTAGAAATGCATAAGCAAAATATCGAATATAATAATACACCATATGGAGAACTTTATGAGGAGTTTAAATCAATAAAAGAATACTATGATATTTCAGAAGATAAAATTAAAGATTTATATACTCTTTTATACACTTTTCATGGTAATGGTATTAATGGTGTACTAAATAATATTAAAATAAATAACCCAGAATTATTCATTTAAGGATATACATGACTCCAAAAATTGGTTATGCTTATATGTGTAAATGGGAAGGTATCAATAATTACTATATAAATATTGTTACAAATATACACTCAGACGAGAAAATAGATCTTCATTGTATTTTTCCTTATGAATCTACTGCAGATAGAGCTTATATACATAACTTTAAAAATACTAATAGTGAGATCATTTGTCTTGGTAAACTAACAAAAGAAGAAATTATTAATAAATATCCGGAGTATTTTATTTAATGTACCAAATTTATGTAGCGAAAAATAATACTTATATATTAACTACAAACCCGTTTATAGGAAGAAGTCTTTGGGATATGAATATTAAAGAATTATTCACTACTTATTCAATTGGCGGTAGTAATTCTTCTTTACTGGAAAAATACATAAAAAGAAATAAGGTAAAGTTACTGATAGAATTTGATGAATTAAATCTTAATAAACTTAAAAAAGAACATCCAGAATTATTTATATAGGAATTTAAATGTTAGATAAAAAACCTCACGAATTAGAATTTCCATTCCATGTAGTTGCTACAGAAAAACAATTAGCAGAAATTGATACTACGTTTTCTTATCATGTAT
>MUGC01000140.1 GCA_002900535.1 Thermoplasmata archaeon M9B1D
GACAGCTGCTGAACAATTTTATAAAAAAGGAGAAAAACTTGAAGATATTTGTTATTCAATACAAGAAACTACATTTGCGGCATTAACTGAAGTAACAGAGAGAGCGATGGCTCACACTGAAAAAAATCAGGTTTTATTAGGCGGTGGTGTTGCAGCAAATAAAAGACTTAGAGATATGGTCCAAAAAATGGCACATGAGCGAGAAGCTTCTTTTTTTGTCCCGCCCAAAGATTTATGTGTCGATAACGGTGCAATGATTGCCTGGCTTGGTGTTCTAATGTACATCAGTGGAATTAGAATGAGTGTTGAAAATAGTTTTATCAATCAACGTTTTAGAACTGATATGGTGGATGTGACCTGGCGTGATTAAAAAAGATATAATTTACAAAGGTGCTGAAGCAGAAATTTGCGTTTCAAAATACATGAATTATAATGTAGTTGAAAAAAGACGAGTTCATAAATCATATCGAATTAATTATATCGACGATAAATTGATTTCTTCAAGGACAAGAGAAGAAGCAAAACTTATGATTGAAGCAAGAAACAAAGGAGTATCGGTACCAATTATATACGATGTTGACTTGATTAGTGGTATTATAACAATGGAATATCTAACGGGGAAAAGAATTAAAGATATTTTAAATAATCTTAGTGAAAAAAAAAGACAAACATTATGTAAAAAAATAGGAGAAAGCATTGCTCGTTTTCATAATAATGATATTATTCATGGAGATATCACTACTTCAAATATGATACTTTTAGATGACAAAGTTCATTTCATTGATTTCGGTCTTGGTGAAAAAAATAGTGAAATTGAATCAAAAGGAGTTGACCTTCATGTATTAATGGAGGCATTAGAATCGACTCATTCAAAATATTCAGATTGTTTTAAATATGTACTTGAAGGTTATAAAAAAGAACTTAAAGATGACGCAAATCAAGTTATTAAAAAAATTGACGAAATTGTAAAAAGAGGAAGATACAGATGAAGACTAAATCTATTTATTTTGTAACAGGAAACAAAGGAAAATTCGTAGAGGCTAAGAAAAAATTATCAGAGGTAGGGCTTGAAGTTATTCAAAAAAACTTAGGATATCCAGAAATACAGGCAATTAAACTTGAAGATGTAGCGTTATACGGTGCAGAGCACATACAGAAACAAACAAGTCATCCTTTTATTTTAGAAGATGCAGGTCTTTTTATAGATGGACTTAATGGTTTTCCTGGTGTGTATTCTGCTTATGTGTATCATACAATTGGTTGTAAGGGTATTTTAAAATTAATGGAAAAACTCAAAGGTGATATGCGTGAAGCAGTTTTCCGATCTGTTTTTGCATTTGGTGCGTCTGATGAAAAACCTTCGCTTTTTGTTGGAGAATGCAAAGGTAGTATTTCAATTGAAGAACATGGAGAACATGGGTTTGGTTATGATCCAATATTTATTCCACAGGGAGAAACAAGGACTTTTGCACAAATGGAAACAGAGGAAAAGAACCGTTTTTCTCATAGAAGTCGTGCGTTGGATAAATTAATTGTTTTTTTTAAAAATCTTTAAAAATAAAATTTGAAAGCATTTAATAATAATATATGATATTAAGGATTAGCATGTCTGAGGTACAAAATAATTTTGAAATGCGAAGATTCGAATTTAAACTCCAAAAAAGATACACTATTTTATCAATATTGTTTTTGCTGCTCGGAATTATTTTATTTTTATGGGTTGTTATGGTCTACTCAGGAATTCTTTTCTGGGATTATGATCACAATTGGGCTGTTTTAAACCTTGAAGAATGGGTAATTGTCGCAAGCATTATGATTGCAATTTTCATAATCATACAATTAATTTTGTACAAACGTTTTTCAGTTGCCCAATATAAAACAAAAGCAGCAGATAAACCAGACCATGATTTTATAGATGATAAAAGAGTAATTAACTATACTTACCCTAAAGGAATGGAAGGTGGAATTTTTAGCAAAACATACTTAAATATAGATGAAAAAACTATTCTTAGGTTAAGAACCCTAATGATACCACCAGAAGATCTTTGGGGTGAAAAAAAAAGTAAGAATAAAAGTAAATAAAATTTATTTTTTTGTTATACCCATCTCAGCAAGTTTTTCAGGAAGATATGTATCTGTTACATAGTCAAGACCATATTTTGCAAGAGCCTGCTGTTCTGATTTTTTACCTAATTTTAATTGTAATTTGATTTCTTCTTTCCAAAAAGAGTCTTGGAATCGCGGGTCTGTAAGCTCGCTTTTTAAAGCATTGATATCTTCTTTAGTTAAACTATCTGTTGGTAAATCATAGTTTTCAATATCGGATGGTGTTACGCCTAAATATTGAGATGAGGGGGTTGCAAGGTATTCTGAGATATGTGCGGTTTTAATTGCACCATATGCAAGGCTTGCAAAAATACGGTAACTCCATGGATCACAATCAGTAAATACCAACACAGGCAGGTTTTTTTCAGCGCTAATCCTTTTAATAAACCTTCTTGTAGATCGTGCTGGTTGACCTTTAAGGTGAACTAGTATCGATCTATTACTTGTATCAAATTCGTTTTCAACTAATCGATCGAACATACCCCCTGTTTCTATTGCTATAATAAAATCTGCATCCATCCCTTTAATTGTGAGTTTTTCGGGTTCAACATTATAAGGTATTGAATATCCTGCATCACCTACATCGTCTTGGCAATGAATTTTCTTTTTTGTGTTATTACGTGTCATTTCTTCAATTGTGATATTTCCAATTACTCTTGCACCATCCTCTTCAGGTCTGAGTTTGAAATCTTCACGTAGACACTGTGTTATTACTTCTAGGTCTTCTGCTAAAAGATTCGACTCATTTTGTGAATGAAACTTTGCAAGGTCCCAACCTTCTGAAATATAGTACATTTCTCTCAGTGTTGAGGATTTTTTTACTTTAATCATTTCTTTAATAAAATCCGCCATGTACATTGTTCGTAGAAGCATATATGCGCCATCTAGAGATTTTGCTGACCGCTCAGTTGTATTTGCACCATATTTCCAAACATTTAATTTATCGTTAAATTTTATATTTGCTTTAGTACGAGTGGGCAGATCAATATTTGGAATTTTTGTTTGTTCAAAATCATCATAGATTTTTGCTGCTATCATATCAAGTTTGCTTAAAACATTTGAGTAATCTTTATTCATTTTTAATCACCTTCCCATTTATCTGCACCGATCACATATGAAGGATTGATGTTTTCAACAAATAAGTCATTTTCATCAAAATCGCCTTTTTCAAGTCCTGCAAGTTCAAAAGCTATATCAACTTTATTTATTGAAGGAATCGTGTCGAGGTTCCATTTAATATAATTATCAGTAATCCTAGATGGCTTTGGAGTGACCGTTCCAACAACTGAATCTTGAGGAATTATTGCATAAAGGTTGAATTTTTGGGGACTACGTTTATAGTTTACGACCAAAATTCTACTTTTTGTAATTGTACCACTTTTTTTCTCTTCAGTTGACTCTCCCATAAGATTTGTTTGAACCAATGGTCTTTCGATTTTTTCATATTCAATAACATCCTCAATCCAAACGACATCCATAATTTTTGTAATAATTGGATCAAGACTTGGAACTGGTTTGTTAAGAATATGTGCAGATTTTTTAGCAATTTCAGGTAATATCCTTGTGATTAAGTCAAACTTTTCACGAGTTTTTACACGGCGGACTTTCTTATTGATATGATGCTGAACTTTTCTTGCACACTCACGAAAAGCAAGTTTTATTTCATTTTCAATCTCAGTTACATCTGCTATTGCCTCTTTACTTTCAGATGTAAATGGTATCTGAGTCGAAGAAACATGTGTTAAAAAAATTGCAGGACCCGTTGGAATACCCTTTCCCGATGGCTGATTTAGTCCATACCTTCTCCAATCAATTGAAGAGATAGCACTTGTTACAACGCATCCTCCTTGCTGATA
>MUGC01000141.1 GCA_002900535.1 Thermoplasmata archaeon M9B1D
ACTCTAAATCATCATTTTCACTTTACATTAATCATCGTAACACATTCACAGGAATTACAGATATCGACCGGAGTTTAACAATGAATAAATTTGCACAACTTACCAAAAAAATAGATACGTTAAATGATGGCTTTGCTACAAAGATGTTTGGAAAAGAATTCCGCTCACCTGGCCATATTCCAATCTGTGTTGCTGCAGAAAAACTCTTAGATGAAAGGCGAGGACATACAGAGCTTGTAGTTTCGATAATGCAAATGGCGGGACTTTCACCTACCGGAAGCGGTTGTGAGATTATGGGAGACGATGGTAAAGCTCTTTCAAAAGAAAAAGCACAAAAGTATGCAGAAAACAATGGTCTTGTGTTTTTAGAAGGAAAAGAGATATTTCAGGCGTGGCAGAAATGGTCAAAGTAATGGCAACAGGCGCATTTGATCTACTTCATCTTGGTCATATATATTATTTAAAAGAAGCAAAAAAATTAGGTGACAAACTTGCTGTTGTTGTCGCAACAGACTCAACGGTCAGAAGACTAAAACACGAACCTGTAAACCATGAGGAAGTTCGTTTAAACCTAATAAAGGAATTAAAAATTGTTGATGAAGCATATCTTGGTCATGAAGACGACATGTATGAAATTGTAAAAGAAATTAAACCTGATATAATTGCCCTTGGCTTTGATCAGCTCCATAATGAAAAAAACATTAAAACCGAGTTAAAAAAAAGAAAAATAAAAGCAAAAGTTGTTCGACTAAATGAATTCAAGGGCGGAAGTGACTTAGAAGGCACCCGGAAGATTATAGGAAAAATAATTACTGCTTATGAGTTTCAAAAAAATATGGAGAAAATTGAAGAAAAATGAAAATTATTGGAATTGCTGATACCACATTTGCAAGATTTGACATGGGCAGTTCAGCAGTCGATGAGCTGAAATCTAATGGTAAAGGTTTTAAAATAATTCGCTCCACTGTACCTGGAATAAAAGATTTACCAGTTGCCTGTAAAAAACTATTTGACGAGAAAAATTGTGATATCATAATTGCCTTGGGTATGCCTGGTCCAAAACCAATTGATAAACAATGTGCACACGAAGCAAGCATTGGACTAATACACACTCAGCTAATGTGCAATAAACATATTCTTGAGGTTTTTGTCCATGAAGACGAAGCAGAAGATGAAAGAACACTTATTTGGCTTGCTGATCGTCGTGCACGGGAGCATGCCTTGAATTGTTTAGATTTGTTGTTTAAACCAGAAAAACTTACCAATAATGCTGGTAAGGGTTTACGTGAGGGATTCAGGGATGCAGGAACTTTAAGGATGTGAAAAATATGACAAAAGAAGAAAAAATTAGGATTGGAGCTGCCGTTTCAGAATTTAACTATGATATTACAATGATGATGCTAGAGAGGGCAAAAGAACACGCAAATTTTTTAGGAGCAGAAATCACACAGATCGTAAAAGTTCCTGGTGTATTTGACATGGGACTACCTGTAAAAAAGCTTCTTGAAAGAAAAGATATCGATTGTGTAATAGCTCTTGGCGCAGTGATTGAAGGTGAAACCGAACACGACGAACTTGTGATTCAACATGCTGCACGTAAAATTGCAGATCTCTCAGTTCAATATAATAAACCAGTTGGTCTTGGAATTTCAGGACCTGGCATGACACGCCTACAAGCACAAGAACGTATTGAGCGAGCAAAATCTGCTGTTGAAGCAGTTGTAAAGCTTCATAGAAGATTAAAACTCTAAAAAATATCTCTCATATTTTATTTTTCACTATTTATCATCTTAAAAAGAGAAGGCAAATGAATAGTGTAAGAGCCATCTTTTTGAATGATAATAGGTTCTTCCTCGAGTAAACCTTTTAAATCGATCTTATAACTGCCAGGTCCTTCAATGTTTATTGTTTCGGGTTTATCTGAATAATCTGATTGAGCTTGAACTTCTTCAATTTTTTCTGATCTATAATCATCATCAGTTAAAATATCGATATCTTCTTTTTTCTCAGATCCCATTCGTTTTTCTTTAGTTAAATGTTTCTTTATTACTTTTCTGACATCTTTAGGTTTAATCTTAACCCAGTCACCCTGCTTTTCAATAAGATTTTCACCCTCGGAACCCATGAGGTTCATTATAGCACTATTAATATCCTTTCCAACTTCCTCAGTAATTGCAGCTCTCTGCTTTTCATCAAGTGGTTCTTTTGTAAAAAAGAAACGATTACCACTACAATCAGGGCAGCCCTTTAAAAGCTGTGCTGATCCTTCTTCGAATATTTTACCGCATTTCAAACATTGATGAGGCATAGTTTATTTTGCTCCACTACCAGGTATTATTTTTGTTTGAATCATATCGTTATCTTTTTTAATCATCTTTAATAAATTAGCAGGGCCAATCAAAGTAAGCCTTGGTCTATTAGTCAATCCAAATAATTTCTGTAGAAAAGTTGGTCTATCTTCGCTATATCCTTCCATTTCAACTCCGATAAAAGTGTCTTGTTCAATTTCCTTCATTGTATGTTCAATCAAATTGGCTTGTTCAACAGGCGTTAAACCTTGTTCTAAAACCAATATTTTGCCATTTTTTACTTCTTTTAAAATAAACTTAAGTTTTTCATCAGGGCCAAGTCCACCTAGTTTTTGTCGTGATATAAGATTAAATGCAATACCTTCATCTTTTTTTGTCATATTTTTACCTCCGATTTTTCTTTCTTTTTTTGCTAAAATGTTTAACCATTGACGAATAAAGAGTATCTGAATTATAACCAGTTAAGGCACTAATTGGTACAACAGGATGCTGTGGAAAAGCAGATTTCAAAGTTGCAGGGCTTGATTCATCCATATCAATTTTATTTGCAGCAATTAAAACAGGTAGATTTCTTGCTTCTAAATTTCCAAGAATTGTAACATTTACTTGTGTAAATGGATCTTGAGTTGAATCCATAACAAGCAAAACTCCGTCAATGCCTTCTAACCATTTTATTGATTCTATCACTCCCTCAGTTGCTTCTTTCGCACGTCTTTTTGCTTCATCCCTCGAAAGACCCCAAGTGTTCATGAAATCCTTAAAATCAACTTTTGTAGAAATTCCTGGAGTGTCAACGATATCCATTGTAAGAGAAGAATTTCCATTGTCAACTTTTACGTCTTTTTTCCATTTAGCTCTTCGAGTTTCATGGGGAATTTCTGAGACGCTCCCCATAATATCCCCAGTCCAATCACGAAGTATGCGGTTTGCAAGTGTTGTTTTACCAACATTAGGTGGACCATAAATTCCTATCTTGGCATGTTTTTTACCAAAAATTCTTTGCAGTATAGAAGACAAGCTAATTTTTCCTAATAATCCCATCCAACTCATCCCTCCTAGACAAGAGTCATAATAGTATTAATTGGTATGTTAATAATAGTTTATATGTTTAATGGTAATCTTTATCTACAATCGATAATAAATATTTTTATATAGTTTATATTTTTATAAATGCTCCATATCTTTGAATAATATGAAAATCCTTAAATATCAACAAAGTCATACTTATTGTCCCGGGTTAAATGGGGAGGCTCGATGTTAATGACAGATAAAAGGAATGTTGAAGGGAATATAGAAAATTTAGATTCACTTAAAGAAAAATTAATTGCTGTTACTAATGAAATCGATGCAATTAAAACTTCTTTTACAAAAAACACTGAGGATTTAACTCGCATACAAGATATGCTTAGCGAGAGACATATAGATGATATTGGTGGAATTGTCGAAAAATACGAAAATAAAATTGCTGAGGCAGAAAAACAGAGAGTAGAAGCAGCAGAGTCGAGTAAGAAATACAGTGAAGAGCTTGAAAAAGAAAAAGAAAGGCTCATAAAACTATGGGACGCTTATAAAAATCAAGAAGAAGAACTTTCTAACTCTGAAAAGAGAATTGGTGAATATGAAGAAATTGCAAAAAAAGCAGAAGCGG
>MUGC01000142.1 GCA_002900535.1 Thermoplasmata archaeon M9B1D
GATCGTGTTAAAGCTCTTGGACAAAAATATGCACAATATGCAATTTTTTATGATCTTGACGATGATTATGCTGGGACTGCTACAGCAGATATTTTAGAGAAATATAATGCTGCATTCTATTATGATCCAAATGGTGGATCCCACTATATAGCATTAACAGGTGTCTTTACCCTTGTAAATGATGGAGGAGAGATAAAAGTTGGTTGGCATAGCTGGGAAGCTCCAAATGATAAGAACGTTAACGATTCTGCTTTAGAAACGTGGATAAAGGATGCTATTTATTATTATCATATAAACAGCGAGAATTTAATATGAAACATTTAATTTTTTTAATTGTTATTATTTCGTTTTTATTTCCAACTATGTTAGTTTCTGCAGATGCTGACGATATTGTAAAAGCACCTGGTTTCACAGCAACTGATACAAATGGAATAAAATTTAATCTAAGTGATTATAGTGGAGAAGTAATAATACTGCATATAACTGGTGTAGAAAACCCATTATGTATTGAATGTCTTGAAGAGATGAAAGGTCAAATTATTGAACTTGAAAAACTCTACACTTCCAATCAAAATACGACCATTATTACTATTAATATCAGGAAAAATCCCTATTTTGATACATCAGGTTTGGAGATGGCAGAAAATGAATGGGGTGTGAATATAAGTTGGCATTGGGTTGAGGATTTCAGCCCTTTTCAGATTTCAGGATTATATCAGAAATATTGGGCTATTGATGGAGCGTTTTCCAATCCCACTATTATTTTAATTGATAAAAATCAAAGCGTTTTAGGAGCCCGTCATATATACTGTATGGGTAAAGGAGTGATTGATGGTATTCAAACGTCTGAAACACTTCAAGGATACATCAAAGCAATTGATGAGGGTACCTGGGAAGGATTTGGTGAAGATTTAGGCGATGAGGGATTGACCTTTGTTGGTATTTTCATCCTTGGTATCTTAACCTCTGTAACTCCTTGTTCTCTTGCACTTTTAATTGCAATGATTTCATATGTTGGTTCTATGCAGAAGGATGCTCAGAAAACATCAAAGAGATCCTCTTTGCAAGGTTTATGGATAGGAATTATCTTTACTCTTGGTATGTCTCTGGTATTTTTTGTGTTTGGTATGGGTATTTCATCACTTGGTGCTTTTATTCAAGCATCAGCATTGTTTTTCCTTATTGCAGGTGTTATCCTTGTTATTCTTGGTATTAATATTTTTAAACCTTTTAGTGAGATTTTTAAGAGGAAATCTGAAAAAGAAATAGGTTCAAATATAATTGAGAAGGGACAAGGATTGTTTTTTAAACTGAGTAAAAAATCTATTTATCTTGGTGCATTTTTTTTAGGTATTCTTTTTTCTATAGGTTGGGCACCATGTGCTTTGTCAATTATGATGCCTGTTTTTATTCTAACCCTATCACAAAAAATTTCTATCATTATGGGTGGTCTCTTGTTATTTGTTTTTGGTCTTGGTCATGGTGTACCGATTATACCTTTATGTACTGTTACTAGTAGTATCCGTGGGAAACTTGGTAATAAGTATGTTGCTGCTGGTAAATGGATGCAACGAATCTTTGGAGTAATTATCATCATTATCGGTATAATTATGGCAATTAGATTCTGGGGGATTAATTTATGGTAGACTGTAAACTAAAAAAAATGGGGGTAATATTTCTTATTTTTCTTCTATTTTTTATGATAAATTTTATTGATTCTACTAAATCACAACCTGTTATTATGGATGTGAATATCTATCCATCTTCGCCTATACCATTTGAAAATGTTACTATTAGTGTGGGTCTCAATAACAGTAGCTATGATAGTGTCGATGAGATACGATTAATCTATCAGGAATATATGGATGATGTTAGTTTCCATGAAACTTATAATATTTCGTTGAGATATTCTTATAGTTGTTGTATGACCTTTTATGAAAGGACATTTAAACTTATACAAAGTAATGCAACAATAATAAAATATCATTTAGAAATACTAAGTAATGGAACATGGTACAAATATAATACCAGTTATTTTCATTTGTATAGTAACCCTGATGGAAAAATAATTAATAATGAGGAAAATCAGATGCCAGGTTTTGAATTTATATTCCTTATATTTTCAGTAATTTTATTTTTAATTACGAGACATTACAAATTAAAAGACCAAAATAAATGATTAAAGAAGTGGATGTGAATATAATTGAGAAAAAAAATACAAGAAGATAACTGGGTTAATTGCCCTGAATGTAAAGACAAAATTAAACAGCAGAATTTAAAAAATCATATGAAACGTGTTCACAATAAAAAAATCGATGATGTAGAAATAAAAACATTGGATATTTCAAATAAAAAAAACAAAGAAAATAAAACTCAAAAATTAAGATTAAAGATGACCATAGCTGTAATAGTAATAATATTTGTTATATTGGTCGCTTCAATTTCTGTATATTTTTTATATAGCCTTGAAAAATCAAGTGATCAAACTAAAGATTCTGATGATCAAAATAATAAAGGAAGTTATATTGTTTCAATTGATGGAAAAGGTAATTATTCGTCTATTCAGGAGGCAATTGATTCAGCTTCTAATAATAATACTATCTTCGTGAGAAAAGGTATTTATTATGAAAATATTATAATCACAAAACCTATAGAGCTTATAGGTGAAGATAAAAATACAACGATAATAAATGGTAATGGTTCTCTTTCTATTATTCATATATCGGCAGATAATGTAAAGATAAGTGGTTTTACAATAACAAACGGTAGCCGTACAACTGAAGGTATAAAAATAAGAGGAAGTTATAATATAATTTCAGATTGCAATATTTCATCAAATGAAAATTATGGTTTATATCTACAAGCCAATCCCACAACCACAAATAATATAATAAAATTTAACACATTTTACAATAACAATTACGGTATATTTGCAACAAACGCAAAAACAAACAATATTTCTTCAAACACATTTTCACATAATACTGTTTATGCATTATATCTTAGTACTACATCCAATGATAATTTGATTTCATATAACAAATTCATGGAAAATAATTATGCAATTAGAATCAAGAGCTCATTGATAAACAAAGTTATAAATAATCAGATAATGAATAATCAATATGGACTTTATTTCTGCTGTGGCTCTGAAAACAACATTGCATATAACAACGTTTTTATAAACAATATCAACTGGAATGCAAATGATGCTTTAGGTAACAAATGGGATAATGGAAAAGTTGGAAACTATTGGGATGATTATACTGGCAATGACCAAAATGGTGACGGTATTGGTGATACTCCATATCTTGTAGGTGGTGATAAAGGAGATAATTTTCCTCTAATGGAGCCTATATAAACAACAAAATGTTAAAATCTCTTAAAAAGAAAAAAGAAGGATTATTGGTTTAATAATATTTACAAATGTGATATTTAATAAAGTATAATTTGATACCGAGATTGGAGGTGTGTGAATATGGATAAATTAGGAATAGGAGGTTTAATTTATGGCATAATACTGCTAATTT
Source organism: Thermoplasmata archaeon M9B1D (assembly GCA_002900535.1). Classification (GTDB taxonomy): domain Archaea; phylum Thermoplasmatota; class E2; order DHVEG-1; family DHVEG-1; genus M9B1D. Next base: position 3,531 of record MUGC01000142.1, read on the forward strand.
TAGGTATTGCAGGATTATATAATAAATCAAATCTTTGTAGCTTCTATGTTGCTGCTTTTTTGTTTATATTGGGTATTCTTGCTCTAGTTTTTAGTGTCTATTTAGGTCGAGAGAAAAAATAGTTATACATTTGTAAAAATTCATATTAGTTGATTAATTATTATTAATATGGTAAATGACAAAACTGATGAACTTCATTCAAAGGCTCTTAAATTATCATATTTTACTATTGGATATAATATCGTAGAATGTATTTTATCTTTAATGGCAGGTTTTATTGCTGGTAGTACTGCTCTTCTCGGCTTTGGTTCAGATAGTCTTGTTGAATCATTATCTGGTACTATAATGATATGGAGGTTCAGGAAACATGGTATATTATCTAAGGATGAAGAGGATAAAATGGTATCACATTTTTCATTTTTGGCATATACATATTGTATGAATCTTTTCGTAAATTATTAGTTGGAGAGAAACCTGAACCAAGTTTTTTTGGAATCGCCATTGCTATTGCTTCTATTATTGTTATGCCGATTCTTTTTTATTTAAAGTATAAAACAGGGAAATCCATTGGAAGTAAAAGCTTAATAGCTGATTCTAAACAAACACTTGCTTGTTTATTTATGTCTGTTGCTCTTCTATTTGG
>MUGC01000143.1 GCA_002900535.1 Thermoplasmata archaeon M9B1D
CTGGTGGGCAAGTTTTAGTTTTTGTAAATACTCGTCGTTCAACGGTTTCTGTTGCAAATAATCTTTCTTTAATTGTTGAGGAAAAATTAACTAAATCTGATAAATCCAAGTTGAAAAAACTTTTTAATTCCGTGAAAAAACAGTTACCTGAGTTTACTTCTGTTGATAGAAAACTTTTTTATTGTCTTGAGCGGGGAGTTGCTTTTCATAATGCAGGTCTTAGTAGCATTCAGCGTAGAGCTGTTGAACAAGGTTTTAAAGATCGTATCATAAAAGTAATTGTTGCAACACCAACACTTGCGGCAGGTGTAAATATTCCCGCTCAAAGAGTTGTTATTCGTGACCTTTGGCGTTATGATCCTAATTTTGGTATGAATCCTATACCAATTCTTGAGTATAAACAACAGGCCGGACGTGCAGGAAGACCACGTTATGATGAATTTGGTGAAGCAATTGCTATCGCAAAAAATGAAAATCAAATGGAAGGAATTTATGAAAATTATGTTCTTGGAGAGACTGAACCTATTTTCTCAAAACTAGGAAGTCAGTCTGCCTTAAGGATGCATCTTTTAGCTGCAATTGCTACAAATTTTGTTGATTCGATGGATGGTGTTTACAAATTTATTGATAGTACTTTTTATGCTTACCAATCCGAAATTTTTATGCTTAAAGATGAAATTGATAATGCTATTGATTTTTTAGAAAAAAACGGTTTTATTGAAAAAATTAATAATAAAAAGTTTATGTCAACTCTGTTTGGTAATCGTACTAGTTCTTTATACATAGATCCATTATCTGCTTTGCAACTTAAGAAAGCACTGGAAAAATCATGTGATAAAGAGCCTAGTAGCCTTTCGTTTTTACATGCAGTTTGCTCTACACCTGATGTTCGCTCTTTGTATCTTAGAAGTGGAGATACTTGGATTGAGGAAAAAGCAGAAATTGCTCGGGGTGAGTTTTTACTTGAGCCACCAGTTTATGCAAGTGATGAATATGAATGGTTTTTAAGTGATTTGAAAACTGCATCATTGGTTGAGGATTGGATAAATGAGATTCATGAAGATAACATTGTCAACAAATACAATGTTGGACCGGGTGATATCCACAATATTGTTGAAATGGTTCAATGGCTTTTACATGCTTCTCGTGAGTTTGCTCGTATGTATAATTTTGATTATGTTGCAGATATTTCTGATCTTATGATTCGTGTTCAATACGGATGTAAAAAAGAGCTTCTTAACTTGGTTTCTTTGAAAAATATTGGACGCATTAGAGCCCGTGCATTGTTTAATGAAGGTTTTAAGACGATTAATGATTTACGTAAAGTTCCACTTCACAGAATTGCACAGGTTAAAACAATTGGTGAAGCTGTAGCAAAAAGCATTAAAAGTCAAATTGGTGAAAGCATTAAGGGCGAAGATAAAGAGCTTAAAGAATTTATTGGAAAATAATTATGATAAAAATATTTGGTGCAAAAGGAAATATCCAAAATGTTGATAGTTTTCTTGATAAAATAATAAAATTTAGAAAAGAAAAAGAACTTATTATTCAAGTATTCAACGCTGATGTAATATATGATAAAGAACACCTGATTTCTGCTTTTAAACACGCAAAAAGAGCTTTCAAAAATAAAACAAATAGTACGAATTCTCTTGAAATGGAAATTCTACTTTATTCCTCCGGTGAAAGACAGTTAAAGCTTGCAATTCCTAAGATGGGAGTTGTTTCTGGTAATTCAAATGTCGGTTTTATATTTGTAAAAGATAAAGCTATGATATCTGATAGAATTATTGATGAGTTTTTAGACTATGTTTCACTTAAAAGAGATGATAAAGTTCTTTTAGGAAATGCTGATACTCTGAAAAAGTTTGGAATTAAAAAAAATGAAATCCAAACAGTTGCAGAAGATAAGTATGGGCATCTTATTTTGGAAAAAATTGCCCTGGTAGACATAATAAAGTAATTGCCCGCATGAGGTAGTCTGGATATCCTGGAGGCCTGCGGAGCCTCCTACTCGGGTTCGAATCCCGATGCGGGCGTGATAATTAATATCACGATTAATATAAGGCGCGTACTAAAAGTTTTTAACTTACTCAGATAAAAATAAATTTTTTTTTACGGTGATTTTTTAATTGGAAAAGACGGTAAAAAAGGGTCGTTGGTATTAATTATAATCTTCTAATTGTAAGAAAATGCATAACTATATAAGTAATGTAGACAGTATGGTGATTTAGAAGGAAATAAAAACTTGAGTATTCATTTCCAATGTTGAAGTGGATTTGATTTTTTTATTTTTTTTGATAAGAAAACTAAAGTGAATAAGAAATGAATAAGAGAAGAAAACATAATAACGTTATAAAAATACAAAAGAGAGTAATTAGATGCACAGCTCAAAATAAACCAGTGTTTGAACACGAGGTTTGTTCTCAATTTAACCCTAAAGTAAACTCAAATAATCAAGATAATTGTGGTAATTGTAAACACGCATTTTGATGTTTTTTTTAAATAAATTGAAATTGGTGAGATTAAATGAAAGGAATTGTTAATTGGTACAGTGACAAAAAGAAGCAAGGATTAATAGAAGGTAAAGATGGAAAAAACGTAATGGTATATGAAAAAGACATCCCATTTTTAACATTACTTCATGCAGGTGATCATGTAGAATACCTCCTGAAAAAAACAAAGAATGGAATCAAAGCAATAAGAATTAAAGAAATAACGAATTAGAAGGCAAAAAAATGAATTTTGAAAACATTGATATTAATACTAGACTAAAGAATAAATTAAAGGAAGTTAGATTTAAGAATTTAACCCTAATTCAAGAAAAATGTATACCTGAAATATTAGACGGCAAAGACGTGGTCGGTCAAGCAGAAACAGGTTCTGGGAAGACACTTGCTTTTTGTTTACCTATTTTGAACATGAATAACCCAAATAAAGGTTTACAAGTGCTTGTTTTAACTCCAACGAGGGAATTATGTATCCAAGTAACTGATGTTTTTAGAGATTTTGGTAAAAATCTTGGAATTAAAGCAATAGACATATACGGCGGAGTGAACATTAAATCTCAAATAAGGGATATAAAGAGCGCTAATATAGTAATTGCAACACCTGGAAGACTATTAGATCATATAGGTAGAAGAACTATTGATTTAAGAAATATTAGATTTTTAATTCTTGATGAAACTGATAAGATGCTTGAAATGGGATTTATTGATGATGTTGAAAAAATAATATATAATCTACCAAGAGAAAGACAAACTTTAATGTTTAGCGCCACTATATCTGAAGATGTTTACTGCATAGCAAGAAAACATCTAAAAAACCCAGTAATGTTTAGAACAAAACAATTTGTAGATACAGATAAATTAAATCAGAAATATTATGACATATACAATCAGAATGACAAGTTCTCTCTTCTCGTACATTTACTTAAAAATTCAACATCGGGTCTTGCAATTGTATTTTGTGCGACTAGAAAAGAAACAGATATTGTAGCAAGAAATCTTCGCCAGCAAGGAGTAAATGCTTCTGAGATACATGGTGGAATGGGTCAAAACAAGAGATTAAAATCACTTGAACAATTAAAAAACCAAAAAATAGACGTTCTTGTGGCAACTGATGTAGCTGCAAGGGGTCTTGATATAAAAGACGTTTCACATGTGTATAATTATGATGTCCCTAAAACACCCAAGGAGTATATTCATCGAATAGGTCGTACTGCGAGAGCGGGTGAAAACGGAAATGCAGTAACATTGCTAACAAGTAGAGATCATGATAATTTTAGAAGAGTCCAGAGTGACGATAAGCTTAGAATAGAACAAGCTGATTTTCCGCGATTTGAAAAAGTATCTTTTTTTAGAGGATATAACAGAAGAAGAAAACAGTATTTGAAGGATTCTTAAATCAAATTTTGATTCAACAGA
>MUGC01000144.1 GCA_002900535.1 Thermoplasmata archaeon M9B1D
CATCATGATAGAATTTCCAGATGGTGTAACTGGAGTTGTAGGCTTAAATGGTGCTGGAAAAAGCACAATTTTTGAAGCAATAGCATGGGTTTTGTATGGATCTGTAGCGGCACGTACCTCGTCTGATCAAATAAAACGTCAAGCTGCCGAAACATCTGATCCATGTAGAGTTGAACTAGAATTTATCTTTGAAAACGAAAGCTATCGAATTGTCCGTGAAATGACTGGGAAAAGCTTAACCGCATCAGCTACAGCAACTGTTAATGGAAAGGTTGCAGCAACTAGCGCTGAAAGTGTTACAAAATTCATACAAAAAAAACTTGGATTGGATTTTAAATCATTTTTTACAAGTATTTTTGCAAAGCAAAAAGAACTGAATACGTTGAGTTCTATGAACGCAAGCGAAAGAAGACCGTTAATTCTTAGAATGCTTGGAATAGATTCTCTAGATGAAGTAATTAAAGAAGTTCGTTCGGACAAAAAACAAAAGGATTTGTTAATCGAGAAAATAAGTGGCGATCTTATTGATGAAAAAGGTAGAAACAAAAGTGAAATTTACAATAATGAAATTAAAAAATACGAAAAGAACAAAAAAGAAATCAATGAAATTTTAAAAAAATATGCAGAAAAAATTGAAGATTTAAATAAAAAATTAAAAACAATTGAAAAGTATTATTTGAAAAATAAAAATGATTATGAAAATTTAAACAAGAAAAAAGAAGATCTTTTTGAAAAAAAAACTCTTTATGAAAATAAAATTAAAATTCAATATGAAATAAAAGAACTTAGAGTAAAAATTTCAGAACGACAAAAGGCTATTGAAAAAGAAAAAAAGAAATTAATCATCTATAGGTCATTAAAACATGATATTAAAAAAACTGAAAAAAGATTAGATGAAATTAACATAATAATAGAAAAAATTGTTAAATCCATTGAACAAAAAAAGACTCTTAGCATCCGTGTAAGAGACGAAATTGATGATATTATTTATAAAAAGAAAAATATTGAAAAACTTGGGCCTGAAGCTGAATGCCCAACATGCGAAAGACTTCTTTCGGATCAATATAATCTTCTTTTGGAAAAATTTGAAAAAGAAAAAACAGGAAAAGAAAAAGAAGTTGAAAACTTCGAAAAACAAATTAAAAAATTAAATGAAGAAAAAGAACGTATTTATAGGGAACAGGGAGCTTTTCAGAAAAAGAAAAATTATTTGGAAACACAAATTCGGGAAAAAGATCGAATTGATACAACTATTGAACATTTATCTAATGAAATAAACTCAGAAAAAAAAATTATTGAAAATAAAGAAAAAATAATTAAAAAAATCAACATAATTGCTTTTGATTCTAAAGAATTTGAAAATGTTAAAAAACAAGTTGAAAACTTATATAAAAACTATCAGAAATCTCTCGAGTTTTTAAATAATCAAAAAGATGAATTAAACAAATTAAATATCGAATTTGAGAAAAAAGAAGGTGGAAAAAGACTCTTAGATCAAGAAATTAAAAACTTGAAAGAAAAAGTAAATCAACTCGATAATTATAGAAAAAAAATCAAGGAAGAAAAAAATGCAGTTCATTATCTTGGAATTCTGTCTGAAATAATGAGTGATTTCCGAACTTTTTTGATATCTAGAATTAGACCTACTCTTTCATCTTATTCATCCGATTTTTTTACTCGTCTTACAGATGGGAAATATGCTGAAGTAGAACTTGATGAAAATTATGATCTTTTGATTTATGATAATGGTGAAAAATATAATATTACTCGTTTTAGTGGCGGTGAAGAAGATTTAGCAAACCTTTGTCTTAGACTTGCAATTTCTGAGGTAATTACTGAGCGTGCTGGTGGTGTTTTCAATTTTATTATTTTGGATGAAATCTTTGGTAGTCAGGATTCAATTAGGCGTCACAATATCATGAAGGCTCTTGCTTCTTTATCGTCAAAATTTAGGCAAATATTTTTAATTACCCATGTTGAAGATGTTAAAAACGATATGGAAAATATTATTTTTGTAACTGAAAATGAAGTTGGTATTAGCTCAGTAAAAATAGAATAAAAAAGAAAAATTTTTACTTTCTAAATTTAAGTTTCTTTCTTGCTTTTGGACGTTTATCATCGGTAGGTTTTTCTGGGGGATTCATCGGTGATTCTATCGTAAGTTTTGGTGGTGCATTTGAAAATAGTTGGTCAAAAGCCTGCATTTTTGAATTGTACCATTTCTGCCATTGTTTGTTTTCATCACGAAGGGTTTTGCATTCTGCATCAGTCTCCTCATATAGCTGGTACAATTTTGTTAATCTTTCTTTTTCTTTTTCATATTCAGAATTTACTTCTTCGAATTTCTCTTTGTATTCTGAATAATCTTCTTTTTCTTTAAGATGATTAATTTGTTCGTTTAGTTGACTAATCTCTTCATCTTTTTTTGTCGCATCTTTTTTAAGTGTATGGTTTTCTTTTTCAAGATTATTTTGAATTTCATCGAATTCTTCACATCTTTTCTTGTATTCTTCAGTTTTTGTTCCTGTTTCTTCATATTCTTCAATTTTTTGTTCAAGTGTTTTGATACGTGCTTGATAGTCTTCTTCTATTTGTTTTACTTCCGCTTCTGCTTTTTTTGCAATTTCTTCATATTCACCAATTCTCTTTTCAGAGTTAGAAAGTTCTTCTTCTTGATTTTTATAAGCGTCCCATAGTTTTATGAGCCTTTCTTTTTCTTTTTCAAGTTCTTCACTGTATTTCTTACTCGATTCTGCTGCTTCTACTCTCTGTTTTTCTGCCTCAGTAATTTTATTTTCGTATTTTTCGACAATTCCACCGATATCATCTATATGTCTTTCGCTAAGCATATCTTGTATGCGAGTTAAATCCTCAGTGTTTTTTGTAAAAGAAGTTTTAATTGCATCGATTTCATTTGTAACAGCAATTAATTTTTCTTTAAGTGAATCTAAATTTTCTATATTCCCTTCTACATTCCTTTTATCTGTCATTAACATCGAGCCTCCCCATTAACCCGGGACGATAAGTATGACTTTGTTGATATTTAAGTATTTTCATATTATTCAAAGATATGGAGTATTTATAAAAATATAAACTATATAAAAATATTTATTATCGATTGAAGATAAAGAGTACCATTAAACATATAAACTATTATTAACATACCAATTAATACTACTATGACTCTTGTCTAGGAGGGATGATTTGGATGGGATTATTTGGAAAAATTAGCTTGTCTTCTATATTGCAAAGAATTTTTGGTAAAAAACATGCAAAGATAGGAATTTATGGTCCACCCAATGTTGGTAAAACAACACTTGCAAACCGTATACTTCGAGATTGGACAGGGGATATTATGGGGAGCGTCTCAGAGATTCCCCATGAAACTCGAAGAGCTAAATGGAAAAAAGACGTAAAAGTAGACAATGGAAATTCTTCTCTTACAATGGATATCGTTGACACTCCAGGAATTTCTACGAAAGTTGATTTTAAGGATTTCATGAACACTTGGGGTCTTTCGAGGGATGAAGCAAAAAGACGTGCGAAAGAAGCAACTGAAGGAGTGATAGAATCAATAAGATGGTTAGAAGGCATTGACGGAGTTTTGCTTGTTATGGATTCAACTCAAGATCCATTTACACAAGTAAATGTTACAATTCTTGGAAATTTAGAAGCAAGAAATCTACCTGTTTTAATTGCTGCCAATAAAATTGATATGGATGAATCAAGCCCTGCAACTTTGAAATCTGCGTTTCCACAGCATCCGGTTGTCCCAATTAGTGCCTTAACTGGTTATAATTCAGATACTCTTTATTCGTCAATGGTTAAACATTTTAGCAAAAAAAGAAAGAAAAATCGGAGGTAAAAATATGACAAAAAAAGATGAAGGTATTGCATTTAATCTTA
>MUGC01000145.1 GCA_002900535.1 Thermoplasmata archaeon M9B1D
AATAAACAATTATAGATAGTTAACTAGTTTAATTAAACAAATTGGTAGAATAAATATGAAAAAAATAGGTATTCTAACAGGTGGCGGGGATTGCCCTGGACTAAATGCAGTTATTAGAGCAGTTGTTAGAAAATCAATACATTATAATTGGGAAATAATCGGCATTAAAAACGGTTGGAAAGGTCTAATACAAGGCGAAATGGAACTTTTAACAGATTACTCTGTTTCAGGAATTCTACCAAAAGGTGGAACAATCATTGGCACCTCTAGAACAAATCCCTTTAAAAACGAGGAAGATACAAAAAAATTACTTGATAACATTAAGAAATTTGAACTAGAATCTATAATTGCAATAGGTGGAGACGACACACTCGGTGTTGCGCTAAGACTTCATAACATGAACGTTCCAATTGTAGGAATACCAAAGACTATAGATAATGATCTTTCATGTACTGATTACACATTTGGATTTGACACGGCAGTGTCAATTGCAACAGAAGCAATTGACCGTCTACATAGTACAGCAGAATCACATCATCGAGTAATAGTTGTTGAAGTAATGGGAAGACACACAGGTTGGATTGCAACATTTGCAGGAATAGCAAGTGGGGCTGATGAAATAATAATCCCAGAAAAACCATATGATCTTGATGATGTATGTAGTAACTTAAAGGCTCGTTGTGACCGGGGAAAAACATTCAGTATCGTAGTTGTTTCTGAGGGTGCAAAATCAAGCAATCATCTTGTTGTTAAATCAGATAAAAAAGACGAATTCGGTCATGAACGATTAGGTGGAATCGGAAACATACTTGGAAAAGAAATAGAACAAAAATTAGGTTTTGAAACAAGAGTTGTAGTACTTGGTCATATTCTAAGAGGTGGAACACCCACAGCTTATGATAGAATTCTGGCAACAAGATTTGGTGTTGCCGCAGTAGAACTTGTAAAAGAGCAAAACTTTGGAAAAATGGTTGCGTTAAAAGGAAATAAAATCGTATCAGTTAATCTTGAGGAAGCAGTATCAAAATCAAAAACTGTTGATATGGATCTTTATAAAATAGCAGAAGTTTTTTTTGATAGATCTAAACAAAAACACGTAGAAGCATTTTAATTTTTTTTTCCTTTTGATTATATAATGGATATACGGGATAATTAATAAAGTAAAAAAAGTTTTTATTTGTAATTCTCAGACTGTTGGTGAAATGGTAATATCTCAAAAGATAGCGATAAAAAGAACAATAAAAATATAAAATAGAACAAACTAAAACTTATATATTAAAAGCTTATTCTGGACATACCTTATAGATAATATCTTGGAGTAAATTAGTATGGCACGAATACATGCTAGAAGAAAAGGCAAATCAGGTTCAAAATATCCAGTTGAACGTAAAGAACATCCAGATTGGAGTAGTTTAAATCCTCGCGAAGTCGAATCACATGTAATTGAACTTGCAAAACAAGGAAAATCAACAAGTGAAATTGGATTGATTCTGCGTGACCAATTTGCAGTACCAGATGTAAGACTTGCAACTGGTAAAAGCATATCAAAAATACTTGAAGTAAATAATATGAAATCAGAAATCCCTGAGGATCTTCGTAACTTAATAAGCACTGCTTTGCAGCTTAGAAAACATATCGAGACTAATAATAAAGATTTGAAAAGTAAAAGAAATCTTCAGCTTACTGAATCAAAAATAAGACGTCTAACAAATTATTATCACAAACAGAACAGGCTTCCAGATGACTGGAAATATAGCCTTGAGAAAGCAAAAATAATGTTTGAATAAACAAACGCTATCTTTTTTAGATAGATCTTGTTTTTCCTTTTTCTTTATGACTAAAAAACTTAAGGAACTTTGTAATAAAGCAGCAGAAATAATCCATTCATTTCCAATTGGAACTAATATAAGGGTTATTTCTCACTATGATGCAGATGGAATAACATCAGCTGCAATTATTTGTAAAGCTCTTTTTCGCGCTAAATATAATTTCCATGCAACGCTTATGAGAAATCCTTTTGACAAGGGACTTGAAAGGGTTTCAAAAGAAAAAAATGATTTAATTATATTTTGTGACATGGGCAGCAGTCAGATTGATACAATTGAAAAAATGAACTGCAAGTCAATAATTGTTGACCATCACCAATATATAGTTGAAAAAACAAAAAAAGACAATGTTTTTCAAATTAACGCAAACCTTTGTGACATTAATGGTAATTACGAAGCATGTGGTGCAACATTAACATATTGTCTTTCAAAAGCCCTGGATTCAAAAAATACAGATCTTGTCTATCTTGCTTTAACTGGAGTCATGGGTGATAAACAGTACATAGGTGATATAAGAGGTTACAATAAAGAAATTGTAGATGAGGCAAAAAAGGAAAAATTGATTATCGAAAAAACAGAAATTAAACTTTATGGTGAAACACTTTCCGATGCTTTATACTATTCAATTGATCCATATTACTCTGGTTTATCTGGAAATAGATTAGCTATATCCAATCTCTTAGAGAAACTTAATTTAAAAAAAGACATAAATTTCAAAGATTTAAATGATGAACAGAAAAAAAGACTTCAGTCATATTTAATGCTCATTTTAATCAAAAAAGACTGTGAAAAAAACATTCTTGATACAATTATTCGACCTAGATATTATTATGATGACACAGATTTTGAATTTGAACGTTTCGCAGATTTACTAGATGCTTGTGGCAAAGGTGGAAACCGTGGTTTAGGTTTTTCTGTAGCAATGGGTGATAAAGAAGATTTCAACAAAGCAATTCAACTTGAAAAAGACTACAAACAAAAGATACTTGAAGAGCTTTTAAAACTGGAAAAAAATGGTTTCATAGAAAAAAATGGATTCAGGTATTTTTATAGCAATGATTCATCATTAGGTGGTGTAATAGGTGGTATTGCAACTAATTATATTTTTGACAGTAAAAAACCATTACTCTCTATTGTGAAAAAAGATGATGAATTACATATTTCTTGTCGTGGTAACCAAGGTTTAGTTGAAAAAGGGCTTGATCTGGGTTTTGCCATGAAAGAATCAGCAAACAGACTTGGCGGTCATGGTGGTGGTCATAAGATTGCAGCTGGTGCAACAATTGTAAGCGACAAAGAAGAAGAATTTATAATACTCGTTGATGAAATTATTGTTAAACAATTAAAGTGATATCTATGAAAGCTATTTGTGATATTGAAATCGAGTTTGATGATTATTCACAACTTGAAAACGTTTTAAAAGCAGTAAAAGTTGATGATTTTGATTTCGTAAAATCCAAATTAAATGATAAAAAACTAAACGCACACATTGAGAGTAAATCTATTTCTTCACTTCTTCATACTCTTGATGACTATCTTGCATGTATCTCAGTTGCTGCAAAAGTTTTAGATAAAAATTAATATTATCTTTTGTTATCCTGGTGTTGATATGATATTTGATTTAAAAGCAGGTTTCACTTTCAGTAATGATTTATCTAAGATCAAAAAAGAACTTGAAAGCTTTATTTCAAATTTTAACAAAAAAATAACCACAAAAGACAAAACAGTTAAAATTCAAAACATAAAAATTGAAAAAAATAATCTATTTTTTAGTATACTCTCCGATGGAATTTTCAGACCACATAATGTCCTATTGCAAATGAAAAACGAAATTAGCAAAGAATTTGGGAAATCCTATCATCTAGGCGTTCGTGAAATAAAAATAGAAGGATACAATATTTCATTTGATCTTGAAAAAAAACCATTGAAAGATATTAAAATCCCTTTTGCAGAAGTAAAATTCAAAGAAAAAACTGCAACATTAATTTTAAAAGATATTGACGAGGAGTTTCTACAACATAACTATATTGATCGAATGATAAACAGAGTAAATGAAAAAGTTGAAAACCAATATT
>MUGC01000146.1 GCA_002900535.1 Thermoplasmata archaeon M9B1D
GGTGAAGATAGAGATACAACTATAATAAATGGTAATGGTTCTCTTTCTATTATTTATATTTCGGCAGATTATGTAAATATAAGTGGTTTTACAATAACAAATGGTAGCCGTACCACTGAAGGTATAAAAATAAGGGGAAGTTATAATATAATTTCAGATTGCAATATTTCATCAAATGAAAATTATGGTTTATATCTGCAAGCAAATCCTACAACCACAAATAATATAATAAAATTTAACACTTTTTACAATAACGATTACGGTATATTTTCAACAAACGCAAAAACAAACAATATTTCTTCAAATACATTTACACATAATACTGTTTATGCATTATATCTTAGTACTACTTCCAATGATAATTTGATTTCAGATAACAAATTCATGGAAAATAATTATGCTATTAGAATCAAAAGCTCTTTGATAAACAAAGTTATAAATAATCTGATAAAAAATAATCAATATGGACTTTATTTCTGCTGTGGCGCTGAAAACAACATTGCATATAACAACTTTTTTATAAATAATACCAACTGGAATGCAAATGATGCTTTAGGTAACAAATGGGATAACGGAGTAGTTGGAAACTATTGGGATGATTATACTGGCAAGGATCAAAATGGTGACGGTATAGGCGATACTCCATATCTTATAGGCGGTGATAAAGGAGATAATTTTCCTCTAATGGAACCTAAATAAACAACAAAATGTAAAAAACGATTTCATTCAAAAACTCTGTTAGTAAATTAAACCTTTTGTTCAAATCTCATCCTCTGCACTCATATGGTTCCAACAGGAGAAAAACCATCATTTTTGCGTGTGAATTCCTTTGTGGCTAAAAAAAGAGACTTAAACTTGAAGTCAAACTTACTTCTCATACATTTTTGTTATTACTCTAGCAATTATAATAATCCTGTATAACGACAGTAATAGTTTAAATAATATTTCTTATCGGGGTTGTATGAGATAAAAACCTCCCTAGAATAAATTATATAAAACTCGGTAAAAACATTAATATTTATAGTGAAACTTTTGTAGTCATTTTTGTATATTATAGATGGTCACCGTTTGCTCCTATTCGAGTTTAAGAAAACAGAGCTTCAATTGAAAAAAATTTGTTTGTTTTTTAGCCTTTTTTTCCATATAGTTTATTATTTTATTTAGATATATTTATAAACTTATCCGATAATTCTTTATTAATTTAAAGATGAAAGAAGAATTATGGAATTCACGGTTTGCATTCATCATGGCTGCAATTGGATCCGCAGTTGGCCTAGGTAATGTTTGGAGATTCCCATATGTTTGTTATGAAAACGGTGGGGGGGCGTTTCTAATACCATATTTTGTAGCATTATTTACCGCTGGAATTCCACTCATGATACTCGAATTTTCAGTGGGTCATTGGGCACGTAGTGCGCCACCACAAGCATTTAAAAAAATTAATAAAAAATTTGAATGGTTTGGATGGTGGACAGCATTACTACCATTCACAGTAGCAATATACTATGTAGTCATCATGGCCTGGTGTTTTTCATACATGATTTATGCTGTGGATCTAAGATGGGGGTCGGATGCTGCTGTATTTTTCTCAAACTTCCTAGGGGATACAGGAACGCCCCTAAACTTCGGAGAAATAAGTATACCGGTATTGCTGGGACTGATTGCAATATGGTTAAGTGTTTTTCTTATACTTTACAAAGGAGTAGGAAGAATAGGAAAAGTTGTTGCCTTAACTGTCCCTATACCAACAATATTACTAATAATTCTAACAATTAGAGGAGCAACATTACCAGGTGCTATAGAAGGAATAAGCTATTATCTTACACCAAATTTTTCACAACTTGGAAATGTGAATGTATGGCTTGCAGCATATGCGCAAGTATTTTTTTCAATAGGTGTAGCACAAGGAATAATGATAACATACGCAAGTTTTTTAAAAAAGAAATCAGATCTTAGTAACAATGCATTCATAGTAAGTCTTGCAGATGCTGGAACATCATTTCTTGCAGGATTTACAGTTTTTAGTGTAGTAGGATATCTTGCTATGAAACAAGGAATTGGAATACAAGCACTTGGATCAGATATAGCAGGACCTCATTTAACATTCATAACATATCCTACAGCAATAAGTCTACTTCCTTTTGCTGCAGCATTTTTTGGAGTAATATTTTTTATTGCACTATTAACATTTGGAATTGATTCTGCATTTTCAATGATAGAGCCCATTAGTGCAAGTGCTCATAGTAAATGGAAAATAAGCAAGGCTAAAACCACAGGGATAATGTGCATAATAGGTTTCATTTTCAGTGCATTTTTTGCAGCAGGAAATGGGAGGTATCTAGTAGAAATCATGGATCATTTTCTTGCAAACTTTGGATTAGTATTAATAGGTTTGATTGAATGTTTAATACTTGGTTGGTTTTTTACTGTAAGAAAACTTAGAGATCATGCAAATAAAACATCTGACATTAAAATTGGGAGATGGTGGGAAATTCTTATTAAATTTGTTATACCCGTTGTTTTGATAATAATTCTTGTTATGTCTATTGTTGAAAATGTTACACATCTGTTTATGGGGTATCATTGGTGGGTCATCCTACTTATAGGAGTGTTACCCGTTATTTCTATATTTTTAATATCAATTGTTTTAATGAAAATCAAACTTAAAGAGGTGGGGTCTTAATGCTTCCATTGTCAGCAATAATTATGCTTATTTTTGGTGCTACAGTGATTTACGGAGGTTTAGCATATTTTTTATATAGAGCATTTAGATCAAAGAAATAATAAGTGTTAAATTATAATGATATTAATTTATTTTCAAAATTTGTAAGTTTTGTTTTTCCTTTTTTAAAAATTTCAAAATCAAAATCATAAATGATATTTTTCAAAATCAATGATTCTGGTGGTGACACACCAAAATCAAAATCTTTATCTGGATTGCTTAATGCTTCTACGATTTGATCTTTTTGAAGTTTTCCAAGACCCACTTTATCAAGTGCAGAAATAATTCGTCTAACTTGATTCCAAAGGAATGTTTGAGCGTAAAAATCAATTATTAGAGTATTATTTTTTTGAGTGAAAATAATGTTATCAACAGCTCTAACTGGATCTCTAAATTCTTCAACTCTTGCAAAGTTTGTAAAATTATGTTGACCTGTAAAACATGAAGCTGCTGTTATAATTTTATTAACATCATGATTGGTTATAATTAAATTATATCGGTATTGTCTATTTTTTGCATATCTTGGATTAAAATCAGGGTTTACATTTTTTATTGCATATACTATTATATCTGTAAATTCTTCTGATAATTTTTCTAAAATATTGGATTTAGAGGAATTAGTATTAAAAGCAACCACGTTGCAAAGAGCAGAAACTCCTTTATCGGTTCTACTTGCTGATCTAAAACATGAATCGTTTGTATCTTCAATTATACCATGTTTAATAAGTGCTTTAATTAGTTCGCCTTCAACTGTTCTAAGCTGAGGTTGCCTGGCATAACCATAAAAATTATTTCCATCATATGCAATTTTTATTGCTATTCTCATTATATATCTCTATTTTATTGGTATTAAAAAAATTTGATTTTCAATTTTTATTGTTTTTATAGTCTTGTTTTTATAAGAAATATTTTTTGGTTTTCTAATTTCATAAGTTTTATATGTTTTTTGATCCATAAGTTGAATTTCTTTTTCTGTTTGACTTACAAGTATCATTTCTCTTAAAAGGTCTAATCCTCCGATAATATGTGCATTTTCTAAGTTTTTCATATCTGTATTTGTTTCTTCCCAAGTTTTAAGGTCTATAAGTTTTATCCTATTTGCTTGCATTGATAATATCTGGTAAAATGAGTCATCAACTTTTATGAAATCATTTTTCCTAAGT
>MUGC01000147.1 GCA_002900535.1 Thermoplasmata archaeon M9B1D
AAAAAGAAACCTATATGTAAAAACTGCCCAATTTTTAAACACTGTAATTTTAAAGAAAAATCATTTTAGTAGTTCTTCAACCTTGTTACTAACAATTTCTGCAGGTATATCCGGTAAAGAAATTAATTGTGTAGTACCTAAATGGCCTTTTCCAGAAAGTTTAATATTTATAAATCCTGCAGCTTCTATTTCTTTAATGTAATTCCAAAACATTGTATGAGTTCTAGGTTTTTCATTGTATTGTTCACAAGTAACTGCATATGTTTTTTCTGCATCACCGGTATTTACATAAGCAGTTTGATCTTTTTTTAATCTTTTAGCAATAGAATACAAAGTAAAAAGTTGGTGTCTTTCAAGGTTTTTAAGTTTTGTTTCCGTAACAACCGAGTATGTATCTGCTTTTGCAGCGCGTACATGCTCAGGTGTAACAACTTGTGTATGTTGATGATCTGCTGAAATTCCTGCTTTCCATAGTATTTCTATTGCAAATCTTGCATCCCCCCAATCTGATGCTATATCTGCGATAAGATCTATCGAACTATCATCAACAGTTCGCCTGTGGAATGCTAAATTTACTCTCTGCTTAACAATACCATATAGTTCATCTCGAGTATATTTATCCAAAGATAAAACATTACTTCGTTTGAAAGTACTAAGAGATGCTGAGTCTAGCATTGGGAGTATATCCTTTTGAGATATTAAAAGAATCGAAACAGGAATTTTTTGCATACTTGATTCATCAGAAAAACGTGTAAGATTATAAATCAAATTTGAACCGCTTTTTTTAAGTAATGCATCTGCTTCATCAAGAACAACTAATAGTTGGGCATTTCTTTTTAATAGCTGTTTGCCTAGAACCTGTATCATCTCTTGAACTGAGAAACCTCTATCTGGAAACCTGGAATCAAAATGATTCAGGATTCCAAGCAACGCCATAGAATCTGTTGATCTTTTTCTACAGTTTATATGCACATATTCAATTATTTTTCCTTGTTTGCGAGAAATATTGGTAATTGAATTACAGAATTTTTTTGCAATTACAGTTTTTCCAGTGCCAACAGGTCCTTTTATTACAACATTTTGTGAAACATTTGAAAGAAGAGGTTTAAACATTTGTGCTAAAAATTTTAACTGCTCATCTCTATGGACTAACTCATCTGGCACATAATCAAAGTCTAAGGCTAATGGTTTTTTAATTATTGTTGACGATAATAGTTCATCTTCGATAATGCTGCTCATTAAAACTTGTAATATCTGTCTATCATAAAACTTTATCTCAAAATTTTATAGTTTAGAATAGATTATTTTTTGAAAAAATATTATAGTGGGTTTGTTGTTATGTTATTTTAATGGGGAGTTTAGTTACTTCAAAAGAGTCGTTGGAATTTCTAAAAAATGTTTTTAAAAAATATTATACATCAAACAAAATTAATCTTCCGGATCGTTTTAGTAGACGTGAATACGCCTTCATTTTATTTGGTGGCAAAGGAATGATAAGACATATTGGTTTTGATAAAAAAACTGATTTTAACAAGTTTATTAAAGAAAAAAACCCATGTCATGTTTATTACTCATCTGCGTATTATAAAGACCCTGCAGCGCCAACAATGCAGGAAAAAAATTGGATGGGTGCAGAGCTTATTTTTGACCTTGACTCTGACCATCTCCCCAATGTAGAAACTCTAAGTTATGAAAAACAGCTTGATGTTATTAAAAAAGAATTCCACAAACTTGTGTTTGATTTTCTTCTGAGTGATTTTGGTTTTGATGAAAAATTTGTTGAACTGTATTTTAGCGGTGGTCGAGGTTATCATTGCCATATTAAAGACCCGAAGATTCTTTGTCTTGATAGTAACGAACGAAGAGAAATAGTTGATTATATAACTGGTAGAGATCTTAAAGATTCATTGGTTTTTCATGATCAGGCAACTGGTAAGAGAAGTTATGGTCAGAAAAGTTTTCCAAGCGGAAAAACTTTGAAAATGCCAAAACCAGATGAACCCGGATGGAAAGGAAGAATTAGCAGAGGAATAATTGATATTGTAGATGAGATTAAGGAGAGTAAATACCCTATCGAAAAACTTAAGGAATATGGTGTAAGTGAAAAGGATGCTGAAAAACTTCTTACAGATCTTTCTGAAGAAAGAGTTAAACGAATCAAAGAGGGAAAACTTGATCAATCCAAAAGTATTAGAAAATTTTTCTTGAATAATGCATTGAGAAAAACTGCTGTTTACATGAGCGCTGGCGAAACAGATGAACCTGTTACTTGTGATGTTAAACGACTTATTAGAATTCCAGGTTCACTTCATGGAAAAACTGGTCTTAAAGTTGAAAAAATATATATCGATGAACTTGTTGATTTTAACCCTTTAAAAGACGCAGTTGTTCTACCAGATGAAACAGTGAAAATAGATATTTCTCAACGTTTCACCATCAAAATGAAAGATGAAAAGTTTAATTTAGAGCAGGGAAAACAAGAACTCCCCTCATATTTAGCAGCTCTTTTAATAGGCCGCAGAATAGCAAATGTTATTTAACTATATTTGATTAGAAAAAGAAGTGTAAAATGATGGAAGAAGAAATTAATTACGGAAATATTAGAAAACTCCAGCTACTTGAAAAAAATTCACCAGTTTTAACAGATTTACCATTAGGGTTTTACAAAGAATTGTCTGAATATTTAGATGTTTTAAATAAAAGACTTGAAAATGAGCAATCCCTCCAAAAGCAAACTCTTTTAAAAGATGAAATTTCAAATACTGAAAGAATCGCAATAAATATTTACGAACAAAGAGAGAGAAAGATTTTACTTGCAGCAGTTTCAAAAGTCCGCGGTGGAAACCCCGATTTGAAAAATATGCTAGATGTTGAGGAAAATTTGTATAATTCAATTTTAAACGTGATGATGGAATCTCGAAATAATTTTTTAAAAAACAAAAAAACTGAAAAAAAAGATGATAAAGTAGAAAATAAAGAATCAAAAAATGAAGAAAAAAAACAAGAAGAGATGCTTTCCAAAGGAGAGCCTAATCAAATTGTAAGGGTTACACAAACATTACCCGAATTTATAGGAACAAACACAAAAAAATATAATTTAAGAGAAGGAGATATACTAAGTTTGCCAGAAGATATGTGCCTAATGCTTTCTAAAAAAGGGGCGGTAAAGAAATTAGAAGTGTAAACATTATATTTACTATACTTCAAGAATAGTAAACAGGCGAAATTGTATGGTTTACTACACTCAAAAGTTGTCGTTTTGACCATAACTGTAGAGTTCAAACATTATATTTTATATATTTTTGTTGTGAGGTCTGTGTTGATGATGATTTAGGTTTTGGTATAAACTGACCTAATCTATACTTTTTTACAGTGTGATTGTCGATTTTTAATTTTTTAATTATTGCATTATCAGAAAATCCTTCATTGCTAAGGGCGAGAATTTGCTCTATTTTTTTACCACTTAATGTAATTTTCAAGCCTCTTCGAAAAAGTTGGGAATTTTATATGGGAATTATTGGGAATTCCCGACATGGATTTCCCTTATTATTCCCAATACTTTTTTCCCAACTCATAAATGCTATATAAATCTATGTTAAATATCTGCCCAAGTCCTGAGAATTTTCTTTTTAATTATATATGGAGATCAATGTGACGAAATACATTCGCTCAAAAAAAATAAATATGCATACTCATTTTATAACTATGCTTAGATTGATGTTAAATATAAGCTAAATATTTTTTTAGAAAAGTTATATATTCCTCGACAAAGACGGCTATATTTTATATATTACCTCCTTATTACGTTTTCACCCATCAGATAATATTTAAAGGAGTCTAATATGAAAAAACCAC
>MUGC01000148.1 GCA_002900535.1 Thermoplasmata archaeon M9B1D
TTTGGAAGTTCGCATGGTTTACCACTTTTTGGTGTTCTTTTACTAAAGAAATAAATTGTTTGGACTCTCCCACCTTTAAGCTTTACATCTCGGGTATATAATGTCCAACCATCATGTGTATACGCCATTAACTTTACCTCCAAAAGAGGAATGTTGAATAAAGCATTTAAGTTTTTCCTTATTCTTCTCCTGTTTTAGTCTCTAATTCCTATTTCACTGATGGTAAAGACAGCTTCTCCCTCTGGCAAATGAGGAGAATCAATAAGGCGAGCAATACGCTTTGGACCCTTACTTTTACGTAAGTAAATCCGAAATGTTGCAGTGTGACCAACGATATGACCTCCAATTGGACGAGTTGGATCACCAAAAAAAGCATCAGGTTTTGCAGCAACCTGGTTTGTTACACATACTACACCGTTATTTAGATCACCCCAACGCAATAGATCATGCATATGTTTGTTTAGTTTCTGTTGTCTATCTGCAAGAGCACCACGGCCAACATATTCAGCTCGAAAATGAGCAGTAAGAGAATCAACAATTAGTAATTTTGCGGGGAAATCTTTCGAATACTCCTTTACTTTATCAACAAGAAGCATCTGATGGTTAGAATTATATGCACGTGCAACATGAATTTTACTAAGAACTTCATCAGGGTCGAGTTCATATGCTTCAGCCATCTGTACAATACGTTCCGGTCTGAAAGTATTTTCAGTATCGATGTAAAAAGCTTCTCCATTCATACCGCCTTTTTCTTTTGGAAGTTGCACTATTACACATAATTGATGAGCGATTTGTGTTTTGCCAGATCCAAATTCACCGAAAAGCTCGATGATAGCTTGGGATTCAAAACCTCCGCCTAATAGTTCATCGAGTAATTTAGAGCCACTTGTTAGATGGCCGACTTGTTGTCTTTTTTCAAAAAGTTTTGCGCCTGTTTCAAAATCACCGATATTTGCATGTTTTCTTGCATCGATAATGATTTTTGAAGCAGCGGTTTCGCCGATTTCAGCAGCATCTGCAAGTTCAGATGGTGATGCTACAGCAATACTCATTATATCAAGATATCCTGCATCTTTTAGTTTTTCAGCAGTTGCTGGTCCAACACCTGATAATTTATCAATCATATTGTTGTCTTCGCTATTACTCACCATAAAAATCCCTAATTATAAGGGTAATTTAGTAAACATTTATAAAAGTGATGTAGAGATTACTAAAACTATTGTCCAAAAAAACATATCTTAGGGAATTAAAATATGGAAAATGAGTACTACCCGTGGGGTGGTGAGTTCACTACTTGCAATCGAAAAGGATGCGTAGCAGTCGTAATTCTAAATATGGATTATACCCCCTGCAAAGATGTTGCAATTTATGGTCCACTTAAAACAGAAAATATTGGGATAGAAAAAATAGTTGCAAATATAATTTCAAATCCGCATATAAGATATCTTGTAGTATGTGGTAATGAAATCCGGGGTCATCGATCAGGTTCGTCACTTCTTGCTTTAAATAAGAATGGTATAGATAAGCAGCATAGGATAATTGATGCGCCTGGAGCGATACCATATATTGAAAATATTGACGAAGAAGCAATTGAAAGGTTTAGGTCACAAATAGAAATAGTTAATCTTATAGATGTTACTGATAAAAAACAAATCGATAAAAAAATAAATGAATGTTTGCATAAATCCATCCCTGTATTTGGGGAATCGTATATTGCTATTAGAATTACTCCTCAGGTTGCATCTTTGGATGATAAAAGAGCATTGCATTCAAAAATTGTAATAGATTATCTAGGGAAAGTGAAAAAAAGAGGTTAGATGCATGTTTTCGTTTACAAAAGAGCAGAAAATAATAGATATATCTGGAATACGACTAGGTGGTCAACCAGGTGTTAATCCAACTGTATTATTTGGAGGTTTTTTCTTTAAAGAAAACCCTGATTTTAACAATGCAAAAAAACAACTAGAAGAAATGTATAAACTTAGTAAAAAAACAGGAAACTCAGCGATACCAGATTTTTTCATAAAAAAAGATGAATTCATGGTGGAAATTATTGATTTTATAGCAGAAAATGTACCAAAAAATTATCCTTTTTCAATTGATATCATTGATCCTAAATTAAAAATTGAAATATTAAAAATTTTAAATGATAAAAAATTATTAGCAAGAACGATTTATAATTCGATACATGTTGGAATCACAGATGAAGAGCAAGAATCCTTAGAAAAATACACTCCAGAAGCTGTAATTCTTGTTGCTTTTAATCCAAAAGATCAATCACCTGATGGGAAAATAGAAGTATTAGAAAATGGTGCAAATCTGACAAGTAAAGGTTTACTTGAAATCGCAAAAGATATTGGAATTAAAAAAATCCTAGTAGATACCGCTGCGATGGCACCTGGCGATAACAGTGGTGCGGCTATTGCTTCAATACCTGTGATAAAAGAAGAATATGGTCTTCCAACAGGTTGTGCGATACATAATGTTGTTGAAAAATCAAAATGGCTTCATGAATTTGAAATTGCTAGAAAATCAGTTGATGCATCATCTAATGTCAATATACCTCTTTTTGGCGGTGATTTTGCTATATTTGGACCTGTTGAAAATATAAATCTAGTTTTTCCAATAATTGCTTGGCAGGATATTCTAATATCTGAATATACTGAAAATTACTTTGGGATAGAACCTGCTGATTTTCATCCGCGGAGGAAATTATTCTAATGCAGAATGTTAAAACCTCGGTAATTGGTAGCTATCCTGTTAAGGTTAATAATTTGGAACTTATGAATGGTTATTTTAATCAAAAAAAAAGCTCTTGGAAGAAATATATAGATATGGCTGTTAATGATCAAGTAAAAGCAGGTATCGATATTATATCTGATGGTCAAACCCGAGATCCTTTTGTGAATATATTTACAAGAAAACTAGACGGTTGTCGGATTAGAGGAAGAACTGAAGTAATAGATAAAGTGAGATATATTGAACCAATAACTGTTAATGATCAAGTGTATGTTAAAAAAATAATTCCAAAAAACAAAGAAATTGTTGGTCTAATAACAGGTCCATATACACTTATGAAATCATGTGTTGATTTGTTTTACGATAATAAGAAAGAGCTGGCGTTTGATTTTGCAAAAGCATTAAACCATGAAGCAAAAAATCTTGAAAAATATGTAGATCTAATTAGTATTGATGAGCCCTTTTATTCTGTAGAAACGCCAGAATATGCAAAAGAGTTAATTCAAATGGTTTTTAAAAATGTATCTTGTAATAAAAGATTGCATGTTTGTGGTGATGTTTCAAAAATAATACCGAAACTTCTTGAAATGCCTGTACAAATTTTATCCCACGAATTTAAGGCATCTCCTCATTTATTTGATAAATTCAAAGAATATGATGTTTCTAAAAATATATGTTTAGGATCAGTTAGATCAGATAAAACTACAATTGAAACTGTTGATGAGATTACTAAACATATAAACTGTGGAATTGATGTATTTGGAGAAAAAATAAGTCAGATCTCTCCTGATTGTGGTCTTAGACATCAACCAAGAAATATTGCTTATCAAAAACTTAAAAATCTTGTAATTGCAGGGGAAAAAATTTATGGTTGAAAAAAAAGTACCACTTATTAAGGCAAAAAAAACAGAAGAAAAAAATGTTATTCTTGATCCAAATGGTTTTTTTGTAATAGAAATAGATAGAAAAGAAAAGCAAATCAGGGTTGAATATTTTTCAAATGTTTATAAAAACAAAAGAATTGTATCTGGGAGTCTTCAAAAAGTTTTTGTTGGCATAAAAGCAGATGCTTTAAGTGATACTATATCAAAAAATGTTGCTGTACTTTTACCTG
>MUGC01000149.1 GCA_002900535.1 Thermoplasmata archaeon M9B1D
ATTAATTCTAGTTATTGGTATTTTATCTGATAAAAACATTGATGAAATGCTTGAGATTATTACTTCAGTTGCAGATTTAGTTATTGTTACTAAATCAAGTAATGAAAGGGCTTGTAATCCAGTTGTTCTAAAAGATAAGGTTTTAAAGGCTGGTTTTAAAAAAGAAATTATAGCAAAAGAAAAGTTAAACGATGCGATTGCATATGCAAAATCAGTTGCAAAAAAGGATGATTTAATACTTATCACAGGTTCTCTTTTTACAGTGGGAGATGCTAGATATATTTTAACATGAGTTATTTGAAACAGTAAATTATAATTTATGGAGTCAACATGAGCCTAAATATTATCTTTAAACAAATAACTAAAGGTGGAAAATTAGTATTTATTATTCTTGCTACATTACTTGTTACTAAAACAAAATATATTGAACAATAAATTCTTACAAAAATGTTAATAGATATCTTTTGTTATAAGTAAGATTATGTTTGAAAATAGAAGTTATAGAGAGTTAATTATAATTTATGTTATTGTTGCATTAATTATCACTTTGGTTTTAATTGTATTTCATTACTATACTTGGGCAGGTTTTTTTCGTGATCCTATCATAATTGTAATTGTTGCAAATATTGAGTTTTTCGTAATTTTCTATATTTTGTTTTTACCAGTAAAAGTACAAAAAGAAAGAGAATTAAGAGAAAAAGAAAAAAAATAATTTTGTTACAAATATTTGAAATAGAACAATTGTATTCCCTGTTTTTGTGACAGAATATAACCCTAAAATAATAGATATAAAAACACTTGAAGATGCAAAAAATGAAATTAAAAAAATAGGAAGCGACCCCCTAAGTATAGAAATAATGGCTCCTAAGGCCATATCAAAAGTAATTAAACTTGAAAATGTGATTCTGCAGGATGCTATTATAATTAAACAAGATATGCTTAGTATTGGTGGTGAGGTTGCAGTTCCAAAACACACTTTTGAACTTCATCAAAAAACAGGAGAAATTCTTGTAATCGGTACATTAAAGCAGCTTAATGAACTTGTAAAAAAAATTGATAGACATTATCCTCGTTTAAAAAAAATTGCAAGAGAACTTGAAAATGTTTTAAAAGGAATGTAAATGAATAAGATAAAAATCGGTGACAATCTTTATGATTTAGGTAAAAAAACTCTTATTATGGGTATTTTAAATGTTACACCTGATTCTTTTTATGATGGTGGAAGACATGATAAAATTGATAATGCAATAAAACATGCAATTAAGATGGAAAAAGATGGCGCTGATATTATAGATGTTGGTGGTGAATCAACAAAACCTGGTTCTGTATCGGTTCCTCTTTCGGTTGAACTTGCAAGAGTAATTCCTGTTGTTGAAGAGCTTGTTGATAAAATCAAGATACCTATTTCTGTTGATACTTATAAATCAGAAATTGCTAAAAAAGCACTTGAAATTGGAGCAGTTATGATTAATGATATAACAGCTCTTAGAATGGATAAACAACTTGCAACTGTTGTTGCCGAGCATGATGTTCCTATTGTTCTTATGCACATGAAGGGCACCCCCAACAATATGCAGTTTAACCCTGAATATGAAGATGTAATGTATGAAATCAAAAATTTTTTAAAAATTCGAGCAAGTTATGCTATTTCTTGCGGTGTCAAAACAGAAAATATAATTGTTGACCCAGGGATTGGTTTTGGAAAAAGAACAGGTAAAGGAACAGAAGATAACTGTGAAATTATAAAACGTCTGGGTGAACTTAAAGAACTTGAGTTTCCAATTATTATAGGTGCTTCTCGCAAAACTTTTATTGGAAATACATCAAGTGAAAAAAAATCTTTACCACTATCTGAGAGACTTGAAGGAAGTCTTGCTGCAGCAGTTGCAGCGGCGATAAATGGTGCAAATATAATTCGTGTTCATGATGTAAAAGAAACAAGAAGATGCTTAAATGTTGTCGATTGTATTATTAGGTAGATTTTATGACTAAAAAAGATATTAAAAAGATCGTTAAAGATAGTTACAGTAAAATTGCTAAAAATAAAAGCTGTAGTTGTTGCGGAAATGTTGATGAAAAAGAAATTGCCAGATCTATTGGGTATTCTTATGAGGAATTAGACATTGCAGGTGATGCAAACCTTGGTCTAGGATGTGGAAACCCAATTGCGCTTGCAAATCTTAGAAAAGGCGATATTGTTCTGGATCTTGGTAGTGGTGCAGGTTTTGATTGTTTTCTTGCAGCAAAAAAAGTTGGTGATTCTGGTCATATTATAGGAGTTGATATGACTCAAGAAATGATTGATAAAGCGAAGAATCTTGCTGAGAAATACGGTTTTAAAAACGTGGAATTTCGTCTTGGTGATATTGAGAAATTACCAGTTGATGATGAATCTGTTGATGTTGTTATCAGTAACTGTGTTATTAATTTAGCACCAGATAAGCTAAAGGTTTTCAAAGAGGCTTTTAGGGTTTTAAAATCAAATGGTAAAATGTATGTTTCAGATATTGTACTATTGGAAGAACTTACTGAAAAACAGCGAGATAACGATGAGTTAATCGCTGGTTGCGTTGGCGGAGCGTTACTAAAAGACGATTATCTAAAAATTATTAATGATGCTGGTTTTAAATACAATATTTTAGACGAGGATTTGGATATAAGTAAAAGACAATATCAGGGTATCAACCTCGAAAGTTTAAAAGTAGAATGCTATAAATAAAAGAAAGAAGATTTAATCTTCTTCTTTTTTATTTTCTGGTTTTTCTTTATTTTCTTCATTACAGTAATAAGTTGCTTGTTTATCAAATTTCCAAGCGTTTTTCATTCCCCAGCGAGCCCAGATAGCACCAAGAAGACCACCTAATATAAGCAAGGTAATAAGTAGTACAGCAATATTCTTCCAAACATCAAAATTAAAAACTATCGCATAATGCCAAAACCAGATTATTAAAAAAATCATTGCGACATATGGAATAATAATCGATACCTGTACTCGCCATTTGAAACCAAAGGTTTTAAACATTTCTCGACCTTCCTTTGGAATCATTTTTAGACCCCATATAGCCCAAACTCCACCTAGAAGGGTAAAAGCTACAAGTATCGATAATAGAATTATTGCTATATTTTGTTCCCATACATAGTTTGATGCATAAAATGCAAACCATGCAATTAAAAATATTAACCATCCTACTCCAACAATTATTGAAAATGTTGGTCTCCAACCTACATCTGGTCTTGAAGCTATTGGTTCATTTTCTTCCATAAATAAGTCTCCTTTATTTTATATGGTTAATGTTTTTCTTTATTTAAAGTAAATTAATATCGAACTATATGTCTTTTTTGTAGAAAAAATCATTAAGTATAATAGGATTCCCGGTTTGTGAAGGATATGGATGATCCAGTATGCCCACTTGATTACCGTTATGGTAGAAAAGAACTGTTGGAAATTTTTGGTGAGAGAAAAAGATTACAGTATCTTTTAGATGTTGAAGCAGCACTTGCAAGAGCCCATGCAAAGATAGGAAATATTTCAAAGAGTGCTGCCGATGAAATTACTAAAAAAGCTACGACTAAATTTGTAAAAGTTGAAAGAGTAAAACAAATCGAAACTGAAACAAAGCATGATGTGATGGCTGTAACTCGCGCTCTTTCGGAAATATGCAAGGGAGATGCTGGAAAATATATCCATTTAGGTGCAACTAGTTATGATATTGTTGATACTGCAAATGCTTTACAATTTGCAGATTCCACAGAATACATTAGAAAAGAATTAAAAAATCTAAGAGACACTTTTGTTAATCTTTCAAAAAAGCACAAAAAAACAATTATGGTTGGACGAACCC
>MUGC01000150.1 GCA_002900535.1 Thermoplasmata archaeon M9B1D
GAAGTTAAACCAACAGGTCCTACAAGTGGTGATATTGTTTGGGAGTGGCATGTATGGGATCATCTAATACAAGATTATGATTCTTCTAAAGACAATTATGGAGTAGTTGAAGATCATCCAGAATTGATTGATATAAATTTTATAACAGAAACTAGTAGTGTTTATACAAAAAATGATATTACTCATATTAATTCAATAGATTATAATGAAGATTTTGACCAGATTCTTCTTAGTGTGAATTGTTATAATGAAATCTGGATTATTGATCATAGTACAACAACTGAAGAAGCAGCTGATCATACTGGTGGAAATTCTGGTAAAGGAGGGGATTTGTTATATCGTTGGGGTAATCCACAAACCTATAAAGCTAAACATAATTTTGATCAACATTTGTTTCATCAGCATGATGCTGAATGGATTGACTCTGGATTACCTGGAAGCGGTAATATATTAATCTTTAATAATGGAGTTGGAAGACCAGATGGCGAATATTCATCTATAGTTGAAATAGTTCCTCCTGTTAATGAAAATGGTATTTATTCTTATAATCCAGGTTTTGCTTATGGTCCAGATAATCCAAGTTGGATATATACAGCTGAAAACCCCATTACTTTTTATTCATATCGGATGGGGAGTGCCCAACGCTTACCAAATGGAGATACATTAATATGTACATCTTATACGAATGGAATAGGTGGAGACGACACTAGTAAAAAATTTTTTGAGGTAGACTCAGATGGAGCAATAGTTTGGGAATATGACAATTTTACACATGCAGCTATTTTTAAAATAATTAGATATTCAACAGATTATTCAGGTTTAAAAAACCTCCATGGACCTAGAGTAAAAATAACTTATCCAACAGATAATGAGGTTGTTTCGGGACAAGTTAATATTTTAGGAAATGCAAATGATCCTGATGGTGATGAAACAATTCAATATATTAAAATTAAAATAGATGACGGTAACTGGGATATTGCTTTAGGAACTAATCTATGGAATTACAACTGGTATACTAACTCTGTTGATGATGGTGAACATACAATTAGTGCTATAAGCTTTGATGGGAGTACACTCTCATATATTGATGAGATTACAGTTTATGTTAGAAATAATGAATTTGATGTTGATGCAGGTGGTATATATTATGGTGTTATAAATGAACCAATTCAATTTGATGGTAGTATTCTTTGTGGGGGGAAACCACCTTTTATATGGTTCTGGGAGTTTGGTGATGGTTTCTTTTCTAATTTACAAAACCCTGAACATATATTTATTAACGAAGGTGTGTACTTTACTAATCTTAATGTTACAGATGATTTTGGTCAAATAGATGTAGATAATGCAACTGTTATTATAACAAAAGAGCAGGATAGAAATCCTCCAGATGCAAAAGTAATTCAACCTTTGAATAGATTATACATAAATAATAAGTCAGTAGTTCCATTTTTTGTACCGATTATAATAGGAGATATTTTAATTGAGGTTGAAACATCGGATAATGAATCTAATATTAGATATGTTGATTTTTATATCAATGACTATTTAAAAGAATCTGATTCAATAAAACCTTATAGTTGGTTCTGGAGTGAAAATTTATTTGGGAAATGTAAAATAAGGATTAATTCTTATGATAATGCAGGAAATAGTAAATCCCTTGAGATTATGGTTTGGAAGTTTTTTTAATCCTTTATTTGTAGAAATACTAAGGTAACAAGATGACTTAAAAATAAATCTATCTTTTGTGTTCAAACTCTTAACCTGTAAAACAACCTGAAATTAGTGTGATTTGGTAATAAATTGGGAATAAAGTTTAAAAAAAACTAATTACATTAATAGTTCATTATATAATATCCAAAAAGGTGTTTACTATCTATAAAAAATACTTATCATTAGGAATTACTATCATTTTTATATTAGTGAATATAAATACTTCAACATCTTTAGAATTACAGGAAAGTAATCTAACAACAGAAAATGTACCTATTGAAAAATTAGATATTTTTGTTAAAGAGGGACATGGGCTAATTGTTGAAATAAGTAATAATGGAGACGTTGATGCTGAAAATATTAAACTAAATGTAGATATTAAAACTAATAAATTTATCATGATTCCAAAGAAAAATTATGAGATCCCTTTTCTTGCTGCTGGTGAATCAACCGAAGTGCATATCGTTATTTTTGGTTTTAGTTCAAAGTTTTTATTTGATCGTCCCTTGATCACTCTAAAGGTTAGTTCTCCAATTATTAAAACATTTTGGAAAATACTTACTATAGATATATTTGGCATAAGAACCAAAATTATTGAAGAATTATCTTCTACAGATGATACTTATGAAGGATACACTCTTTTTGGTTCAGAGTATTCAAAATTCATTTATCTTTTAGATATGGATGGTAAAATTGTTTATACTTGGAAAAGTGATTATATACAAGGATTTGGTACCTATTTACTTGAGAATGGAGAGCTATTACGTTTAGATCAATTTGGGAGCGATATTACTTTTAGGGCGGGTGGAAGAGCTGGCAGAGTGGAAAAATTCGATAAAGATAGTAATCTTTTATGGGAGTTTAATTATGCTAATAATGAACATTGCTCACATCATGATATAGAACCTTTACCAAATGGAAATATTCTTATTATTGCATGGGAATCTAAAACCAAAGAAGATGCAATTTCCGCAGGACGTGACCCAAATCGATTAAGATCTGACACTATTTGGCCAGATCATATAATAGAAGTTGAACCAGTAGGATCAAACAGCGGTAACATAGTCTGGGAGTGGCATGTCTGGGATCATCTTATTCAGGATTATGATCCCTCAAAAGATAATTATGGTATCGTAGCGGATCATCCTGAGTTAATAGATTTAAATTTTGGTAATACCGATTCAGATTGGAATCATATAAACGCTGTTGATTATAACCAAGATTTTGACCAGATACTTCTAAGCGTTCATAATTTTAATGAAATCTGGGTGATCGATCATAGTACAACAACAGCAGAAGCAGCAGGGCATTCTGGTGGTAATAGTGGCAAAGGAGGCGATATTCTTTATCGTTGGGGTAACCCTCAAGCTTATGATGCAGGAGATTCAAATGATCAACAGTTTTTTGGGCAACATGGAGCAAATTGGATTGATGAAGGTTGCCCTGGAGAGGGAAATATTATAGTATTTAACAATGGTAATCATGCTCGAAGTTATTCGTCAGTTGATGAAATAGTTCCACCTGTTGACAAAAACGGCAATTATGAATATATTGCTGGTGAAGCATATGGTCCAAATGAACCAATTTGGGTGTATACAGCTGAAAACCCTAATGATATGTTTTCTCAGACTCTTTCCAATGCTATGCGCTTGCCAAATGGAAACACATTTATTTGTAGTTCAAATCAAGGTTTAATCTTAGAGGTTACTAAAGAGAAAAAAGTTGTTTGGAAATATCAATATAAGAATATTTTACCAAATAATACTGGCAATGCTATTGGTAGAGCTGAAAGATATCCACTTGATTATCCTGGTATTCCAAAAGTAAAGGGTATTTATCAAATATAAAGGAGAGCATATTTTTTTATGAGTATAATAAGTGGTTTAAACCCATTTTTTCATAAAAAATATGTTTTTAAAACTAATAAAAATAAAATAAAAAATATTTCAAAAAACATTGCTATTAAAACAGTTACAAATGTTAAGGGTTTTAAAGAATTTTATAATTTTTCTTTTAATCTATATAAGAATGATCCAAATTGGGTTGCACCATTTTGGATTGAATTTAAAGAATTTTTTAAGAGAAAAAACCCTTTTTGGAAAC
>MUGC01000151.1 GCA_002900535.1 Thermoplasmata archaeon M9B1D
TGATTAAGTTCTTCTTGTCTTTTAGCAAGCTCACCTTCGATCATTTTAAGAGATGTTTGATTTTCCTCAATTTTTGAAGTTAAATCATTTAGAATACTTGATTTTGATGTAATTGATTTGTTAATATTTTCCAATTGTTCTTGTTTTTCCTCAAAAACTCTACTAATTTGTCTTATTTGTTGTTCTTTTTCTTTTTCAAGGTTTAATAGATGATCATCCATCGATATTTTTCCCTGATTAAACATTTTAAGCTTAGTATATGCATTTTGAAATCTATTTTCAAGTTGTTCTAATTCTTGTTGCTTTCTAACAAGTTCTGCCTGTATTCCATGGGTTTTGCTTATATCATCAAATATCATTATTGATCCATGGATTTGCCCATTTTGATCATGCATTGGAAGTTTTAAAATATTTGTAAGACTCACATCTCCATTTTTGTTTTTTAACGAAATTGATTTAATAGTTACCGGTTTTTTGTCTTTTTCAAATTCTTTCATTTTTTCGACTATTCTTTCTTTTTTCATTACATCAAAATGAGAAATATTTTTCCCTTTAACTGTATCTATCTGAGCCCCCAGCAGCTCCTCTGCTCTTTTATTTAAGTCAATAATATTGTCATCCTTTCCAAGAATAACAAAAGGTGAAGGAATTGCGTTTTTAATATTTCCAAATTGTAGACTTAGATGATTTTTCTGCATATTTAGTTTATTAATTGTCTCTTGCTGTTGGGCAATTTTATTGTTACTTTCTTCAAGTTCTTTTAGCTTTCCTTGCAGGTTTGTTTGGATGTCCTGTAATTGTTTTTCTTTTTCACTGAGTATGCTGTTTTTATAACCCAATTTTTGCTGATTTTCCTCAAGAACTGTCTGAAGATTATTTATTGTATCTTTTTGTTTTTGAGTTTCAGTTTGAATGTTTTGAAAGTTTTCTTCTTTATTTTTGATGTCCCATATTTTTTGCTCAAGCTGGTCTTGTAAGCTATCGATTGCTTGTGATTTTTCATCGATTAGTTTTTTGTTTTCCCCAAGCTCAGAATTTATTTTGATGATTTCATTCCCACTTTCTTCTAATTCTTTTCTTGTTGTATCTAGCTGTTTTTGTTTTTCTTCAAGTTCATTTTTTAACCAATTAATTGTAGATTTACTAGCACCTGTTTCATTTCTTAGTTCGGTAAGTTCATTATTTCTGGTTTCAAGCTCTTTTTTGTTATTTGTTATATCTGTCTGAAGTCTTTGAGAATCTGTTTGCAGTCTTGTTAATTCACCAGTTTTTTCGGCTAATTCTTTTGTTATTTTTTCCATTTGACTATTTTTTATATCAAGTTCATTAATTTTATTTTCAAGACTGATTTGTAGGTTAACATTTTCATTGTTTTTATCTTCATATTTTTTGTTGATAAGATCAATTTGTTGCTGTTTATTTATAAGCTCTGTTTCTAAACTGTTTATTTCTTCCTTTTTATTTAAAAGATTATTTTTTTCGTTTTCAAGTTCAATTGTTAGTTTTTGAATTTCATTTTGTCTTTCCATAAGCTTATTTTGAGCATCTTTTAATATTTCGTTTTTCTCAGCAATTTCAATTTGTTTATCTTCTATCTTAATTTTAAGATCAGAAAGCATATTTTCTTTTTCTTTTATTTCTTGCTTCTTTTGTTTTATATCATCATTTGTCGCTTGAATTTCGCTATCAATTAAACTTAGCCTTCTAAATGTATCCTGGAATTTTGTATTTAAAGTTTGAAATTCCTCATCTTTTCTTTCCAGTTCTGCTTTCATTTCAGCAAAATCAGTTTTGTCATCGATAACCATTATTGATCCTTTTATTTCACCATTGCTATCTACAAGGGGGATTTGTGATATATCTGTAAGACGGATATCGCCATTTCTGTCAGATATTGCAACAGATGGAATTTTAACTTGTTTTTTACTTAATACTGATTTTTTTCTAGCATCATTTAATCTTTCGTCATTTAAATGTTCAATTTCAGATATTTTAGAGCCCTTAATTCTTTCAAAATCAAAACCAAAAAGTTCCTCTGCCCTTTTATTCATCGTTGTTATTGAATTGTCTTTATCTAGCAATATAACAGATGATGGAATAGAATTTTTAAGATTTGAAAATTTAACGAATAATGATTCTTTTTCATTGTTTAACTTTGAAACAAAATTGGTTTTTTCTATTAGTTCTACATTTTTTTCTTCAAGTTCATTTTGTATGTTCTCTATTTTATGTATTTTATCTGTAAGTTGTCCTTGTTTTGCTGTTAATTGATTTTTTAAATCCTCAATTATTTTGTTTCTAGAAATAATATCAGTAAATGTTGCCTCCAAATCCTGCTGGGTGTGTTCAAGTTCTGTTTCTAGTTTTCCAATTTCGTTGTTTCTTTTATTTATTTCTTCGTTTTTGAGATTTAACTCAGTTTTAAATTGGTCAGTTTCATCCTGTCGGTTTTTAATTTCATTATTTTTAACGTCAAGCTCACGTGATTTTTCATCTAGATTATTTTGTATTTCCGATATTTCATTATTTAAATGCTGTAACTTTTCATCTGTTTCATTAAGCTTGATATTTCTCCATTCAAGATCTTTTAATCTCCCATCTAATTCTTTTTGTAAGCTATATATATCTTCTTTTTTACTTACAAGTTCTGCTTCAAGATCTGTTAGTGTATTATTTTTTTCTAATAGTTGCAAGTGGTTTGTTGTTAATTGTTCTTTTATTTCTTCTATTATTTTATTTCTTAGCTCAATATCTTGATTTTGTGTTTCTATATCATGATTTTTATCTTCAAGTTCTGCATGTAAACTGTTTATCTCATTATTTTTTATTTCCAGTTTGTCTTCAAGAGGTTTTATTTCTTCAGATTTAGCTTTTAAATTGTTTTGTAATTGATCAAACTCTCCTCTTAATTGTATCAATCCTTTTTCTTTGACTGCAATAGTATTTTCAAATTTTTTTATTTCTTCTTGTTTTTTAGCAAGCTCTATTTTAAATTTATTTGTTTGTTCTACTTTTTCAAACAGTTCATCTTGATTTTCAGTAATTTGATTTTTCATTTGTTCAATTATTTTATTTCTTGATTCGAGTTCACTGTGTGCTGTTTCAAGATTTGATTCCAATTTTTCTTTTTCATCGGTCCAGGATTCTATTATTCCATGTTTGATATGTAGTTCAGTTTGTAGTTTATTTATTTCATCTGTTTTTTCTTCTAATTCAAGTCTTGTCAGTCTTATATCTTCATTTCTC
The DNA here is from genome assembly GCA_002900535.1 of Thermoplasmata archaeon M9B1D. GTDB lineage: Archaea > Thermoplasmatota > E2 > DHVEG-1 > DHVEG-1 > M9B1D. Next base: position 3,247 of record MUGC01000151.1, read on the forward strand.
ATTTCAAGATCATGATTTAAAGAATCGATGTTGTTTTGTTTCTGTCAGTTAATTCTTGTTCTTTTCTTTCAAAATTATCTTTCAGTTTTTGTAGTTCTGCTTGTAATTGTAAAATTTCATCTTCCTTTGTATTTAGATGTTCATTTCTCCATTTAAGGTCGCTGAGTCTATCTTCTAGTTCTTTTTGTAAATGTTTGACTTCCTCTTCTTTTAATATAATTTGGTTACTTTGTTTTTCTAAGTCTTTTTTACTTTGTTTTAATTCCGATTCCAAGTTTTCCGATATATTTATTTTTTCAATTAATTGAGTTTGGTTTTCAGAAAGCTGTTTTTTCATATTATCTATTATTGAATTTCTTGCCTCTATATCTTTATTCAATGATTCTAGATCATCATATTTTTTTTCCAGTTCAATTTGAAATTCTGTAATGTGTTGATCTTTTCCGATAAGCTCTTCTTTCTTCTTATCTAAATCTGCTTGCATAATAGTTATTTTTTCTTCTTTTTTATCAATCTCTTGATTTCTCCATTCAAGATCGCTAAGTCTGTCACTTAATTCAGATTTTAACTGCTCGATATAATTATTTTTAGAATCTAATTCTTCTAATGCGATAGCATTCTCTTTTTGGGCTTTAGTGATCTCCTGTTGTAATTTATCTGCAAAACTTGTTTTTTCGATAAGTTTAGTTTGACTATCTCTTAGTTGCCTGCTGATATCTTCAATTATTTTTTCCCGTTGTTCTATATCATATTGATGTTGCTGTACTTTTTCATTTAATTCATTTGATTCAATTTTTGTTTTTTCAAGTTCTTCATTAAGAATATTAACTTTATCATTAATTTCTTCTAGATGTTTTTCTTGCTCACTAAGAAGATTATTTTTATTTTCAATTTCGTTTAATATCTCTTGTAATTCTTTTTTAGTTTCTTCCAGTTCTTTTATTTTTTCTTCGATTTCCAGACTTCTGATTGACAATAACTCATTTTTTTCTCCTATCTGATTTTGATTTTGTTCAAGATCATTTTGAAGTTCTTTTATCTTTTCTTGCTCTATCTCTAATCGCTCGGTTTTTTCATTTAGTTCCTCTTTTAGATCTAATAGTTCCCTTTCTTTATTATTCAACTCATCATTTCGGTAATTTAGCTCCTCTACTCTATCATTTAGTTCTTTTTCTAAAACTCTTACTTTATCATCATTCAGCTGTGATTCTTCATAAATTGATTCAAGATATTCATTTTTTTCATTAAGTTCTGCTTGAAGTTTTTCAACTTCTAATGTTTTCTCTTCTGTTTCTATTTTTAATTCTGATAGTTCCGTTATTTGTTTTTCTTGTACCCTCAATTGGTCTTTTTCATTGTTTATTTCTTCTTTTAGTTGTATTATTTGATTTTCTTTTCTGTTTAGTTCTTCATTTTTATCGTCAAGTTCTTCTAAGCTAATTTTTAATTCTTTTTCAAAAATCTGTAAATTTTTTTCTTTTTCTTTTAACTCATTTTTGTTTGATAAAAATTCTTCTTCACGTCTTTCTAAAACATTTTTTAGTTCTTCGACTTTTTCTATTTTTTTCTCTACATCTTTTTGAAGTTTTAAAAGATTCTTTTTTATTTTTTTTACCTCTCTTCTTTTTGTATTTTTTCCTTCTTTCTTTAATATATCTTTTAACTCCTCTATCTTGTTATTCTTATTTACAATTTCATTTTGTTGGTGTTCAACTTTTTCTTGTAGATTATTTATAAGCTTCTCTTCTTCTTCTATTTTTTTATCCCTTTCTTTTGTTTCTTTTTTAATCACTGCTAATTCTTCATTTAGTAGGTTTAATTCTTCTCTATTTTTTTCAACATCTATTTCGAGTTGCTGAATTTTAATTTCTTTTATTTTTATCTCTGCATCTTTTCTGTCTAAATCTTTTGTTTTTTCAAAAAGCTGGATTTTCAATGTTTCCAAATCTTGGCTATTTCCGTTTTCTACTTTATCCTCTCCATTTTTTTTAGAATTATTTAACATAATACCGTACCTCACCCCTGCCACTTTATAACAAATATGGCGACATTCCTCATTTCTATGTCAAATAAAATTTTCAAATAAGAATAGTAAAAGATACTTTTAATCTTTTTTAATTTTCATTTACTTTTAATACGCTAATTCACTTTTCTTCAACAGACTATTTTTCTCGGAATATTATATTAATGATAAAAAAGATTTAAATATCAAAATTGCTCTATTAGTAATTGCATGCCTTTCATAAGAAAAAAAATTACAAAAATAGCTACAATTTTTTTAATTTTAGTATTGTTACATAATATATCAATTGGTATTATTCAAGGACAACAAATTACCAAAAATCAATACATACAGAGAACTAACAAAGATGTATCATATGATCTAATAGTCATCACGCCTGAAAAATTTGTTAAATACTTAATTCCACTTGTAGAACATAAAAACAGCCATGGTGTAAAAACAAAAATAGTCTCAATAGAAGACATTTATATTCAGGAATTTTGGAATGGAAGAGATGACGCAGAAAAAATAAAATACTTTATAAAAGATGCAAAAGAAAAATGGGATATCAAATATGTACTTCTTGCAGGGGGGAGGAAAAACCAATTAGAAGAAGAAACGTGGTGGGTACCCGTAAGATATACTTATCTTGATAGAAATTATAGTAGTTATGTTGAAAGAAAATTCCTAACGGACTTATATTTTGCGGATATTTATGATAAAAATGGTAATTTTTCTAGTTGGGATGATGACAACGATGGTATTTTTGGAGAATGGCCCCAAAACGAGTCAGCTACTGACATCCCAGATCTTTACCCAGATGTTTGTGTTGGACGTCTTCCATTTAGAAATGTATTTGAGGTAAGATGGATTGTAAATAAAATAATAAGATATGAAAACGGTTATCCTTCAGAATCTTGGTTTAACAAAATCGCAGTGGTTGCAGGGGATACATACCCTAATAAAACAGATTATATCGATGGAGAAGTTTATACTCAAGAAGCTCTTAATTTAATGCCAGATTTTGAACATATAAAGCTATGGGCGTCTGATGGGTCATTAAAGAATTGGTTCGACATTGTAAATACAATCAACAAAGGATGTGGATTTGTATTTTTTTCAGGCCATGGGGGGCCAAATACCTGGGGAACACATCCACCAAATGATAGCGCAACGTGGATTAATTTCAAAATAAAAAACATGCTATTTTTAATAAACGGAGATAAACTACCTGTTGTTCTCACTGCTAGCGGATGTTTCATATCAATGTTTAATGTAAGTCTTGGACATACAGAATGGGTTTATTTTAGAGGTATAAAATATAATATCCCACGATGCTGGAGTTGGACCTTAGTAAGAAAACCATTTGGTGGAAGTATTGCCGTGATCGGGTCAACAGCTTTCAGCTATGAATCACCAGATATAAACAGTGGTGTGGGCGGTTGCGAACAACTGGATATAAAATTTTTCGAACAATACGGACAAAAGAAAATTACGATTCTGGGTGAATGTTGGAAAGGAGCAATTGATTCCTTCCTTCAAAACTTTACAATTAATTGGTCTGACAAATCAAAAACAGGAGATGCACTTATTGCTAAAAACTGTGAACAATGGCTTTTAATAGGTGACCCTAGTTTAAAAATTGGCGGATATAGTTAAATTTATTTTTTCCTCTTTTTT
>MUGC01000152.1 GCA_002900535.1 Thermoplasmata archaeon M9B1D
AAAGATAAAGTACGCGAACAAGCACTTAAATCCAGCCGTGAAATAATTATTTCTTGTCGAAGAGCAATCCAAAGTGTACATCAGAAAAAAATGAAAGACGCACAAACCAATATCAAAAATGCTTCTTCAAACTTACAAATACTTTATGATTTGACAAAACCACATCCTGAACTTTTTCATGCAGGTTTTGTAGAAAATGCTGCTCAAGAACTAGTTGAAGCAAGTTGTCTATATAATATCATAAAAGGCAAAGAGCTACCAGATCCTGATGAACTACAAACAACATATAGTAGCTATCTGATGGGACTCTGCGACCTTGTTGGCGAACTGCGCCGCACAGCTTTAGATAGCATTCGTAAAGGAGAAAGTAAAAAAGCAGATGAATATCTCAATATGATGGAAGAAATATACGAGGTAATTATTCGTTTTGATTATCCATCTGGTCTTATTCCAATTAAAAAGAAGCAAGATATGGTCAGAGGTCTTATTGAAAGAACACGTGGTGAGCTTGCTGTTGCAAGTTGTGAAAGGCGGATTGAATATCGAACAAGTGAATTTAGAGGATTGCTTGATAAGGTAAATGTTAATAAAAAAAATAAATCTAAAGATAAAAGAGAAGAAAAAGAACTAGATATTGATGATATTTGGTAATTTAATTAGTTATTTTTATTTAAAATTTATTAAAATAATTGTATATCTAATTATTTTAACGAAAAAGTTTAAAACTATGAAAGCTATTAACAATCGTTAAAGAATAGTGGAGGCGTCTTATGCAAGATAATAAAATATTTAGAAAAATATTGATTTTTGGAATTATGGCTTCTTTAATTTTATCTGTCATGGTTCCAATAATAAATGCTGGGAATTTTCAAACAACAAACATAACAGGTAATGAAGTTATAGAAAATGAGCTATTGTCTACTCATAAAGTCTTAGCAGAAGAAGGAACAGCTACATGGTGTGGTTATTGCCCGGTAGCAAGTGCTCAATTATATCAATGTTATACGATGGGATTGGATTTTTCAATTGTAACACTTGTTGCAGATATGAATTCTTATGCAAGTAGTAGATGCAGCGAGCTTGGACTTACTGGTTATCCTACTGTTTTTTTTGATGGTGGTTATTCAAAAGTCGTTGGTCAACAATCTAGTTACACTGTCTATTATAATACAATAATAGCCTGTGGTAACAGAGCAGTTGCAGATATTAGTTTAAATCTACATGCATTTTGGCTGGGAAGTGGACAAATTGGAGTTAATATTGATGTAACAAATAATGGAGGAAGTACATATAATGGCCACTTACATGTTTATGTAACAGAAGAAACATAAATCAGGGCATTACGGTATCTAGTAGCTCGACTGAATCCTATTCATCTACTTGGTCTGGTTATACTGATATTTCCTTTAGTAATATCAAAGTAATTGCAAGTGTTTTTTCCAATCCATCTTATACCGATGAAACCATCGCTGTAGATCTAGAATATCCAAACTCTGATCCTCCCTCTACTCCAAGCACGCCATCTGGTTCCTCAACAGGAGTAATAGGTATCCCAAACACTTACTCAACAAGTTCAACTGAGCCAAATGGCGATACAATTAAATATGGATGGGATTGGGATGGAGACGGCGATGTTGATGAGTGGACAAACTACTATCCTTCCGGTACAGCTGTAAATACCGATCATGCATGGAATTCAGTTGGAACTTATAATGTGAAAGTTAAAGCAAAAGATGCATTAGGAGCTGAAAGTGGATGGTCATCTGCAAAAACTGTTCAAATAACAATAGGAACTCCTCCAAATACACCAAGTACTCCAACTGGTGAAATAAATGGAATACATAAAACTGAGTATTCTTATACCGCAATTACAACTGATCCGAATGTTGGAGATCAAATCTATTACTGGTTTGATTGGGGCGATGGAGCTAATAGCGGTTGGCAAGGACCATATCCGCAGGGTCAATCTGGTAGTGCAAGTCATAAATGGAATACTGTTGGTGATTTTGATGTAAAAGTCAAAGCAAAGGATCTTGCTGGCTCAGAAACAGATTGGTCACCCTTACTTAACATCCATATGGGAAATACTGCACCAAATAGACCAACTAGACCAAGTGGACCGCCAGAGGGAATTATTGGTAAAGAGTATACCTATTCAACATCAGCATCTGACCCAGAAGGCGATACTTTACAATACAAATTTGTCTGGGGAGATGGAACAGACAGTGGTTGGATCGTAACAATGTTTGCGACTCATTCATGGAGCGAAGTGGGTAGCTATGAGGTAGTAGTATCAGTAAAGGATAATTGGGATCAATCACCATGGTCTCAACCTTTAGATGTTGAGATATTTGGCGGCGATCTTGATGTCTCTGCAGGTGGTACTTATGAAGGATTCACAGGAGCACCAATTAGTTTTACAGGCACAGTAATTGGAGGAGAAGAACCTTATTCATGGAACTGGAACTTTGGGGATGGTGAAAACTCAAGTGTCCAAAATCCAACACATACATATAACACTCCAGGGGAGTATATTGTTAGTTTATATGTATCAGATAGTCAAGGTTCAGAAGGAGCAGGGACAACAACTGCAATTATTAGTAGTAATCCTCCAGAGACACCAACTATTACAGGTAAAACAGAAGGAGCTGCAGGTACAGAGCATAACTTCACCGTATCAACAACTGATCCTGATGGCGATGATGTCTATTATTGGATAGAATGGTTTGATGGAGATACAAATGGTATTTGGGATGGTCCTTATTCATCTGGTGACCAAGTGACATTTAACAATAGTTGGGAAGAAGAAGGAACCTACACAATACGTGTAAAAGCAAAAGACATATATGATAAAGAAAGCGATTGGGGTACAATAGTATTTACTGCACCGAAAAATAAGATAAGATGGTTCTCATTATTTGATTTTCTTGAGCACCTATTTGATCGTTTTCCAATACTTCAAAAACTTCTAAACATCTAAAACAACTTTTTCTTTTTTTTATTTTAAAATATTAATTTTTACTAAAAAAACAACAGATATTTTTTATACTAAAAAAATATTACATATTAACAATTGTTAATGAGGTGCTGTAATGTATAGAAAGAATCTTTATATTATATTATTTTTAATTGGTTTAATAACTTCAAATGGATTTGGAGTTGCAATCAGTTCATCAATTATTTATTCAACCGACGATCTATTATCTGATAATTCATCAACTTTAATAATTTCATCTCATCCAATATTTGGAACAGCAACTTGGTCAGATGGAGGTTTTGCTGTTGGAACTGAGGTGAAGGTTTTAAGCATATATGGAAGATTAATAACATTTGTAAATAATGATGGGGACTGGTTAATTGATTTTAATGAAACAACTGAAAAATGGCCTGATGGAACTCCTTTTGAAGTTATTATTACTGGATGTTGCCCACGTTGGTTTTGGTCAGGGTACGCCTATGATTATATTAATGGTGACTATAACGATTTAGGAAATATCGAACTATCCTATAATGAGAATTTGAATCATCCACCAACTGTCCCTTATATAAATGGATCATTAATTGGTAAACCTGACTATGAGTATCATTTCACCATTGAAAGCGTTGATCTTGAATGGAATGATATTTATTATTGTATTGATTATGGTGACAACAATGGTGAAATTTGGATTGGCCCTTTTCCAACAGGTGAACGACAAATAATTAATCATACGTGGAACGAAAAAGGCATATATCAAATAAAAATAAAATCAAAGGATATTTATGACGCTGAAAGCGACTGGGGGATGCTGAAGTTTAGTGTGTCAAAAAGTTGCGAAGTTTTTAAAGCACATATTTTGGATATATCGCATATGTTTATTGAGAGACTTCCATTGCTTGAAAAAATATTATTAAAGCTTTAAACTAATTTTTTTATTTATATTTTTAAAACTTTTTAATGTTTGATATTTTTCTCCTTAAACCAAGCGATATGTTTATAAAAGGTCTTTATATACTCCAGGAAGGGCAGGCCAGTAACTTATGAAAAATATTAAGAAAGGAAAACTGCCATAATTTAGAGATTTATAAAAAAAATATTTTAGGAGGAAAAAGAAAATTATGCCAGAAGTAATTGTAGAAAATATTGTTGCATCTACCTCTTTTGCAGATAAACTAGATTTAGATGTTATAGCGCAATCATTAGAAGAAGCGGAGTATGAACCTGAGCAATTTCCAGGGCTTGTATATCGACTTAGTGAACCTAAAACTGCGACATTACTTTTTCGTAGTGGAAAAGCTAATTGTACAGGTGCAAAAAACGTAGGAGATGTTAGAAAAACTGTTGATATAATTGCTGAGAAACTCAAAAAACTTGGTGTAGATGTTTATAAAGATCTTAAGATTGTCATACAGAATATCGTAGCAATATCGGATCTTGGAACAGAACTAAATCTTAATGAAGTTGCAATGGGACTAGGACTTGAAAATGTTGAATATGAACCTGAGCAGTTCCCAGGTCTTGTTTATCGTATTCGTGACCCAAAGGTTGCAATGTTACTCTTTGGTTCTGGTAAAATTGTTTGTACTGGTGCACGTCAAACTGAGGATGTATCAAAAGCAGTTGAAAAACTTTCTGAAGAGCTTACATCTTTGGATCTTATTAAAAAATAAAAACCTTTTTTTTATTTTTTTGTTTTTGAGTTATTCATTGCTATGATTACTGCCTGTACCGCTCCCATAGCAGCAGCAGTTTTAGTATTAGATGACTGAGCTTTTGTATTTTTAACGTGTTCAACTACTTGTTCAAGGATTTTATATTTTGGAATGAAACTTGTGTTATAATCTCCTTTTATCCACTGTGAATTATTCATTACAACTTGATGGAATGGTATGTTGTTGCGAATCCCTCCTATC
>MUGC01000153.1 GCA_002900535.1 Thermoplasmata archaeon M9B1D
TTCTGCAAAAAATAAAGTTAAAAAAACTAATCTTTTATATAGCACAAATATCTCATATTCAAACTTCATCAAATATTTCAATTTTTTATTAGAGAAAGAATTTATAGAAGAAAAAGATGGAAACCCATCTGGAAAAATCTATAATATAACAATTAAAGGAGAAAAGTTTCTAGACTGCATTAATACCCTACTTAAAGAACTAAAATAAAGAAAACATGATAGATATCCAGTCTATATAGGAGATTCATATTAATTTATATAATTTTTTATAATTATTAGACTTAATAAAATTAGGGAGGAGCTTAAAAATGAAAAAAAGTTTGTTAAAGAAAATAAGCATCATATCAATAACATTTTTATTAATAGGCGTAATTTTCAATCCTATAATCGGTTCTAAAGAAATAAATGAAGAAAAAAATGAAAAAATAATTCTAAATCTGTTATTACCAGGTTCAAATGAAAATAAAATTTTTTCTTTAAATAAAGAGGATTTTAATTTATTGAAAAGCCTAATATCAGATATAATCCAAAATATAGCCTCAGGAAAAAAAATGAATGAAAACTGGATAGACCCAATAATACAATTAAATGCACCAGATAACAATATCCTAATAGGACTAATAAATTTACTAAAAGACCTCTTTGAAAAGTTAAATGGCCAATACCAAATTTCAAAAAAGACACTAATTATAAGCCAAGGTTGGAGTTATAATTTTAATCTTAATAAAAACAGCGAATTTAAAATAAAACGCAGCATATTATCCTTCTGGCATTACACTTATGGATCCGTAAAAGGTGGAAAAAGCACAACACTTGTAATTAGACCAAATACAATATTTTCTTCGAAAGGAGCAGAGTTATATAAAGAAAAACAAATAGGATTTATGTACAAACCAACAGGTATTTACATATACCAAAAAGATATGTTTCCAAAAAAAAGTTATACACTTTTTATAGGATTTGCAGATAACGTTTTTGCTAGTGCTGCAGTTGAAGCAGATTTAAATCTACCACTAATGTAAAATTATACAAGAAATATTACCTAATTTATAGTAAAAACTTGACAAAGAAAAAAAAACACTGATATACATAAATAACCGATCATTAAACAATATTAAAAAAAAGTTTATCATATTGAGTTCTAAAATTTATAACAATAACAAATGGATACCAAGTACATAAAACTTTAAGTAAACCAATTTCTTATATAAGTAAGAAAAATTTAAATAACAAGAACAATTAATTATTAATGTAATAGTAGTGGGGGAATTTTATGAAGAAAAAAATACAAATAATAATGCTTATTATTATTTTATTTTCGACAAGCTTCGTTGGTATAACTGCGGGTAATAACTCTATAAAAGCCCAGTCACTTAAGCAATTATCCTATTATCCAGAATCGCATGATTTTGGAGACATGCTACAAGGTCAATCTAACAGTACCACTTTTGAGATATGGAACTCTGGTTGTTGTTATCTATATTATGAGCTATATGAGTATGAAGATTGGATCGAAGTAGACCCTACCGAGGGTGGTTCCTCTTATGATGAACATAACACCATAACAGTAAGCATAAATACCACAAATTTAACACGTGGTTTACATGAAGGTATCATCAATATTACTTCAAATGGTGGATATGGAAATTTTAAAGTCGTTGTAAACGTCATATATGAAAACCTTATTGATATCACAGTTGATGAGGCATGGGATCTATTAAATGATACATCAAATGGTATTCAAATACCTATAGATGTAAGAACAGATGATGAATGGAAAAATGAACATATCGATACGCCTTATCCTGAAAACCCAAATCATCATAATTATTTAGAATGGTATGATTCAGATATTTTACAAGAGTTTATTTCTACTTACGATGGACAAGAGATTATAGTATACTGTAAATCTGGAGGCCGCAGTAAAACTGCAGCAACAATGCTTGTTGATAATGATTTTAATGGTGTTGTCTACAATATGCTTGGAGGAATTACTGAATGGAAAAATCAAGGGTATCCAACAGATGGTTATACAACTTTTCAGATCATGAATTTCACACCCAATATCGGATCTGTTTCCATAGATATCAAAAATAACGGTACATTTACTGCAAAAAATATATCCGTTGAGATACAAGTCACCGGGGGTTATTTTTCATTTATAAATCTGACATCATCTTGCATTGATTGCGAAAAACCTTTAGAACCAAACGCAACAAAAACTGAAAGCACAATTAAAGACGGCTTTATATTTGGCTTTGGACCTATAGAAATCACTGTATCAGTATGGGCAAAAAACGCGGATAAAATCACTGTAAAAGAAGAAGGATTTGCATTTGGATTTTTTATTTCAATAAATTGAAAAAAAACTCATTAAAATAAGAAAAGTATATAGTTCCAATGTAAATTTATAGATAAAAGATTACTAATAACTCTTTTATTAATTTAAAAAAAATTTATGAAAAATTATAAAATATTCTTATAATTTACTAGTATAATCCCCATATTTTGGACAAATGTTAATATATATACAATTTATAGATAAAAGTTACCAAAAAAAATATAACATACGGGGGAGACAAAAGCATGATTTTTGGTAATAAACGTAGCGAAAGCGAGATATTGCTACAAATATTATTTACTGCAGAAAAAGATGTAAAAAAAACACAACTTTTACACAAATCAAATATATCATATACACACTTTATCAAATATTTCAATTTTTTATTAGAGAAAAAACTTATTGAAATAAAAAATGAGAATCAATTAGGAACAGTTTACCATATAACAGATAAAGGAAAAAATATACTCAAAGATATAAATAAACTATTAAACCAAATCAATTAAATAAACCCATTTTTTATTCACCCACTTAAAAAAATAATGATTTTTATTTAAACAAACCTATCCCATTTTCCAATACATATAAACAAAGATATACACTAAATAAAAAAAAATCGAAGATATATCAAGAAAAAAAGAGGGCAAACTATATATATATCCTAATTATAATAATATATATACTAAAATTTATCTAAATAAATAAATAAAATAAGAAGAAGATGATGAAATGAAAAATAAAAAAACAATAGCAATTATATTAACGCTAATATTTATAGCATTACCACTATCAGAAATAACAGCCGCAAACTCACAGAAAGAAGAAAATGATAACATAAACATAGAATACACAATTTTAGCAACGGATGGTACTCAAATAAACAAAGAGATCACCATCAACAAAGAAGAATTAAATTTATTCAACGAGATTATAACAAAAATATTTGACACAATTATCCAAAAAAACGAGAATGATATAAACACAATACTAGAAGACTTAAAAACAGAATATGGCCAAAATGGTTTATTTTCAATTTTTTCAACAATAGCAGGATTAAGACCTCTACAAAAAAGAGTTTTCATTATAAGTAACGGATACGGAGCAAAATTTGACTTACATCTAAGAAGTGACTTTTCAATAAGGAAAAGATTCACTATTTGGCACTACATCCCAAATACTGATTTAACAAAAACCAGCACAACAGTAATAATCGACCCGATACCTAACGTAAGCCTAAAATTTATAAAAGTATTATACGGCTGGCAAATAGGTATAATGTCAAAATTTACAGGAATATATATTAGAATACCCGGAAAAATCAAAGAACAGATACAAAGCCAAACATTATTTTTTGGATACGCTGTAAGAGTCCTACCATTCGATCTACCTGACGCTTAAAAATACAATCTAATTTAAATATAATAATACAAAGAGCATTTATGCATAACTCATTGTAAAAAAAAGATTTTACAAAATCCTGAGATATTCTAAATAATAAAAAAAAGGCTAAAAAATTAAATATATAAAAAAGATTTAAAAGCCAAACTTTCTAAACTACTAAACATTAAATAAAATTAAATAAAATCAAGGTACGCTAAAGATAAATCTAAAACATAGGTGAAAGAGATCATGAAAAAAATTTCCTTTTTTAAATTTTTTTCTTCAGAAAAGTTTTTTTTAAATATTTTATCTAGAAAAAACAAGATCAATATTGCGCTGTTTCTATTTTTTTGTATTTTTATTTTTAGCATATTAAGTGGTTGTAATGGACCACCCAAAACAAATGATAACAATACAATAAACAATCAAGTCGAGATCTTAGAGTACAATGTTACAACTGAATGGGAAACTGGATGCAAATGTGATAATACTTATGAATATCATATAGAACCAGGCTTTTATAATACAGTATATAGAAGATATGCTGAAGCATATTATTTTATCAGAGGAGAAATAAAAAATATAGCTGAAAAAAAAATAGAAGCAATAAATATTAACGTAAATTTTTTAGCTAAAAATGGTACAGTTTTATTTGATGCAAAGCTATTAAATGCCACTTACTTGATTTACAATCTATCAAAAGGAGAGACAAAATCTTTCGAAATAAAGGTAAAACCAAACCTATTAAGCTATGATGACCCTGATTTTTATAACAAGATTCTTGAAAAATTTCAAATAGTAGAATCATTTGAATTTGAATTTTCTGTATGATTATTTAATTGATATGAAATCTAGATAGTATATACATAACTTTTTAAGTAATTCTTAGAAATTACATTTTAATGATAAATTGTTAAATGGGGGGAAAGAAAAAGAAACACATGAGTGTTTTCTAAAATGTCCCTTATTCATTTTTATCAAAAAAAAGCCTAAAATGAAATATTTAAAATCGTAGGCAATTAATATGAAAACAAATATCGAATATGAAGAAAAATATCTTACTGAAGAGGAACTTAAGCTTCTAATCGAGCTTAGAAAATTTAACACATAAATTATAAGTAAAGAAAAATTCCATATATGCTAAAAAAATATGTGTTATTTAAATTAGAAATATATCTATAAAATTAAGAGTTTTTTTCAAAAAAATTTATTTTTCATAATTAAAATTTAAGAAAAGAGAATGAGAGAAGGGAGGGCATTATCCTAATATTATTATTACTTTGAGGAGACTTAAGAATGGTTTTCGATAAAAAAGCCGATTCCCCCACTCTCAACAGTTTTCAGAATACATTTTTTGTTTTTAAAATAATAGCTATAAGAAATATAGACTTATTATTCATATCAATTTAAGTATTATATCGTATTTATCATATTCACAAAAGCAGAAAAGTGGGGAGAAGGAAGAAGTAATCCTCATAATCTGTGGGGGTTTATGAGGTGGAAAATAGCTTAGAATCCTTCTTAAATCTCTCCACCAAAGACAATAAATCAAACAAAATTCTACTATTTAAATTTTATGTACAATTTCATCAAAAATAATAATAAGTGTTATGATTTTAATAATTTTATAACACATATATATAATTTCGATACATCAAATATTACTAATGCAACATTTTTAAGTAAATTTATTAGAATTGACTAACTATCTATAAACACCTTAAATCCTATATTAATAAATCATTAGGAGAAAAAAAATAGTTACCACATATAATAAAAAATAAGAATATTCAAAAAAATATCAAAACTATCACAATGCATAAAAAAAACAGATACAATAACAAAAAAATACAAATAAAAAATGCAGGTTAGACAGTAGAATATCTATCCATAAAAATCTTCGTTAGTGGGGGGAAGATTCTTAAATAAGTAGGTGATAGCTGCCTACCTGCCTTTTCATCATATATAAAAATCATATATTTATAGGTTGCGTTACATCATCTGATTTTATCAATACGTTGTATTATTACCTATAAAAATTCAAAAAATTAACAAAAAAAAAATATTTTTGTAGAAATTAAAAAAAATTATTTTTTAGTTTTTAGTTTCTCACGAGTATAATTTAAAAGACCACCTGCATCGCTAATAGCAATAATTTCTTTAGGAAGTCTCGGAAAACTAAACTCCTTACCATCCACAGAAATTTTTCCTAAATCTACGTCCAACTTAACCTCACTTTTATCAGAATATGCATTAACCGCATCTGGACACTCAATCAATATTAAACCCTGATTAATAGCAGAGCGATAAAAAATACGAGCAAAACTCTCTGCTATAACAGCTTTTATTCCAATTGCCTTTAAACCAATAACAGGCTGCTCACGACTGCTACCACATCCAAAGTTTTTACCACCAATTATTAAATCACCAGGTTGTGCTTTTTTAGCAAAAGAAGGATCAAGATCTTCTAAAAGATGAGGCTTTATCTCATCAGGCGTACTACAGGTATATGTATATTTACCAGGAAACAATTGATCAGTATTAACATTATCATAAAAACGCCAAACATTCATATCCTATAACATCTCCCTTGGATCACAAATTTTTCCTCTAATTGCACTTGCTGCAACAGTAGCAGGGCTAGCTAGATAAATATCTGCTTCTTTACAACCCATTCGACCTTTAAAGTTACGATTAGCAGTACTAATACATGATTCACCAGGAGCAAGACAGCCTTGATGAGCACCAAGACAAGGAC
>MUGC01000154.1 GCA_002900535.1 Thermoplasmata archaeon M9B1D
GCAATTAAAGAAGTAAAAGAGTATAAAAATGTGTATAACTTGCGTGATATAATTGATGCGGTAAACAGAAGTAAAAGTAATGCTCGCTGGAATGTAATCGCATCACTTGAGAGTCTTGATAGCGTCGGTGTGTTTTCGGATAACGGTACACAAACAACTGATATCATTAAAAAAGGTAAATGTGCACTTATCAATATGAAGGGTGTTCCACCTGATGTTCAAGAAGTTGTTGTTGCAAGACTAACAAAGGAATTATTTGATGACAGAAAAGCAGGAAAGATACCACCATTTTTAATGATAGTTGAAGAAGCTCATAACTATTGTCCAGAGAAAGGAGTCGGAAGATCTGTTTCATCAAGTATTCTAAGAACAGTTGCATCTGAAGGTCGTAAATTTGGAATGGGACTATGTATTGTTTCTCAACGTCCTGCGAAGGTCGATAAAAATATTATTTCTCAATGTAATACAAATATTATCTTAAAGGTTACAAATCCAAATGACTTAAAAGCAATTATTCAAAGCGTTGAAGGTCTCACAAATCAAACGTATCATGAAATACAAAGATTACCGATAGGTGTTGCATTAATTTCAGGTGCAGGTTTGCAGATGCCTGTTATGACTGAAATTCGAACCCGTGAAACATCTCACGGTGGAAAATCTGTAGACATTTCAGAAAAAGGCGAAGAAGTATACAAAGAACCCGTTGTTCCACAAGCACCACCGTCACCGCCAAGAATTAATGCACCACCAAAACCAAAAGAACCAAGTAATGCAACAGAAAAAGCAATTATAGTAACACGTGTCGCAAACCGTCTAGGATGGATTGATACAACAAATTCCGATGAAGCAATTAAAACTTTAACAAAAGAAGCAGAGAAAATGAATGAAAATGTTTACAAATATCTTGAATCTATTTCAAAGCTTGGAATTAACTTTTGCCATGAAGAAAACCCAAAATGTATATCATGCCCCATGAATAAGGGATGTAAATATCGCTTAAGTTCTAGGAATCAAAAAAAAGGTTTCTTTAGTAAATAAGAAAAAAGTGTATGAGAAAATGCATAAAAAAACCATTATATTAGGTTTTATGCTAGTTTTTTTAAGCCTTATAACTGCTGGTTGTACAGATTTTTTAACAAGAAATGATGGAAGTATTACTTATGGAGCGAGACCTACAGAGATTATATACACAATTCAATATGGTTTCTATATTAACTGTTCGGGCTCTGGAAGCTATGATATAACCTATAATTGCGATATACCTGAAGTTTTAGATGGAAATTGTTCCTATGAAATTTTACATCCTTTTGATTATGAGATTAAAACAATTGTAAATAATAGAATGTGCAGTTGGAATATTCACGGTATGGGCGATGGAAACTATGTTCTTGGCATTAAAGCAAATGTTACTTCTAAAAGTATAATTTTTCCCAATCTTAATGGTGCTAATGCTTTAACGATTTCTGAAATAAAGGATAATCATCTTGAAATTTTTGAACAGTACACCAAGACTCAAGCTTTAAATGACACAATATATATAGATTCATCAGACCCAATAATAGTTGATATCGCGCAGGATATTTTAAATGAGTCATCTACTGAGAATTCTTTTATTGTTGCAAAAAACTTATTTAAATGGCTTAAACAAGAAACAACATATTATACTCATGTGATAAAATATGATCTGCAACCAGCGATTTTAACGTACAATCTAAAAACCGGGGATTGTGATGACCTATCTGTTCTTTATATTTCGCTTTGTAAAGCAGCAGAAATTCCTGCTCGGTTTATCAGAGGAATCACAATTCAAAAATCTGAAGGAAATAGTAAAATCTTTGCTGTCCCACATGCGTGGGTAGAAGTATTTGTTGGTGGAAACATCGGTAACGATGGATGGATACCTGTTGAATGCGCAGGAACTGCAACTGGTGAAAACAAAATAAGTTCAGAGGTAAATCAAAATTTTGCATTAGAAAGTGCTGAACATTTGCGCTTGTTAGAGGGAAATGGTAGTAACGAATCATTAAACGTCTCAATGTCCGGACCTTTAGTAATTTATAATCCATTAAGTATTGAAATTTCAATGGAGGGTTTTGTAAACGTTTTAAATTATAAGGTTCTTAAACAAAATGAGTTATATATCGATAAAAATAATAACAGATTTTACCAATAAGATTTTAGAAGATAAATAAAAATTTTCCCTTTACAGGGAATTTCATGGTAAGTAAAATTATTTTATCATAATTCTAGAGTATATTCACCATAATGATTTAAATAATAGAAGCGCATACAGCCGTTACTCTATTCTAACAGGTGAAATAAATTGGGCAAAGGAATAAACGCTGCAAGAAAATTAAAAAATTCTAGAAAAAAACAGCTCTGGAATGATCGTTACTACAAAAAAAGAGTATTACATTTAAAAGAAAAAGCAGATCCTTTAGAAGGTACAGCACAAGCTAGAGGTATAGTAATTGAAAAAGTTGGAATAGAGGCAAAGCAGCCAAACTCGGCAATAAGAAAATGCGTAAAAGTACAACTTATAAAAAACGGAAGACAAATAACAGCATTTGCACCAGGAAACAATGCTATTTCTTTTATTGATGAACACGATGAAGTAATGGTTGAAGGAATCGGTGGGCGTATGGGCCGATCTTATGGTGACATTCCAAAGTAAACGATGTATCGTTAAATGAAATGATCAAAGGAAAAGTCGAAAAGGCAATGAGAAGATAGTTATGACAGCAAAAAAAGCAGAAAAAAATGAAAATAATTTTTTCCCGGTACTTGCTAAATACAAAGCAGATGAAATAAAAATAGAAGACCAAGGGCTTGCACGATACATAAACCTTGAAACAGAAAATATATACACTGGTGGAATCTACTCAAATAAACTTTTTGCAAAATCTAAAATTCCAATAGTCGAACGATTAATAAATAACATGATGCGCACTGAAAATTACAATGGTAAAAAAACCAAAGCATATAAAGTAGTTAGAAAAGCTTTTGAAATAATTGATAAAAAAACAAAGAGCAATCCTATGCAAGTATTTATCGATGCGTTACAAAACGCTGCACCAAAAGAAGAAACAACACGTCTTAAATTCGGTGGAATATCTGTACCAAAAGCAGTAGATGTTGCACCACAAAGAAGACTTGATATTGCAATTAGAAACATCTGTCATGGTGCAGTAAACACAACTCATAATAATAAGAAAAGAATTGAGACCTGTCTCGCGGATGAAATAATAAAAGCAAGCAAAAACGATACAGCGTCTTTTGCAGTTGCAAAGAAAAATGATGTTGAACGTGTCGCTAAATCAGCTAGATAAAAATAATTGTTTGAGATTAATAAAAAAATAAAATCGTTTAGAGGTAGTTAGTATGGGTAAAAAAGAAGACAACATCAAGAAAGCAAAAAACTTGATGAACAAACTTAGTCAAATTCGAAATATCGGAATTGCTGCACATATAGATCATGGAAAAACAACCTTATCGGACAATCTTCTTGCAGGTTGCGGAATGATGAGTGAGGAGCTTGCAGGAAAACAACTAGTACTTGACTATGATGAACAAGAGCAAGACCGTGGTATCACAATTAACACAGCAAGTGCCTCTATGGTTCACGATTTTGAGGGAAAAGAATACCTTGTAAACCTTTTAGATACACCTGGTCACGTAGACTTCGGTGGAGACGTTACCCGTGCTATGCGAGCAGTAGATGGATGTATAGTTGTTGTATGTGCAGTTGAAGGCGCTATGCCTCAAACTGAGACTGTTATAAGGCAAGCATTACGTGAGAAAGTAAAACCTATACTTTTTATAAATAAAGTCGACCGTTTAATTAATGAATTACGAGTGACACCGGATGAAATGCAACAAAGATTTGTTAAAATTATAAATAAGTTCAACGAGCTTTTAAAAAGATCCGTTCCTGAAGAATTTAAAGGTAAATGGGTCGTTAAAGTAGAGGATGGAACTGTTGCATTTGGCAGTGCTTTTCACAACTGGGCTATTAGTGCGCCTTATATGCAAAAATCAGGTCTTTCTTTCAAAGATATTTATGATCATTGTAATAAAAACGACCAAAAAACACTTGCAAAAAAATCACCGATTCATGAAGTACTCCTTGATATGGTAGTGGATCATCTGCCAAGTCCTGCGATTGCACAGAAATATCGTATACCACATATTTGGCGTGGTGATGAAAATAGTGATCGGGGAAAAGCAATGATGGCAACAAGTGAAAACGGACCCCTTATGCTTATGATTACAAAAATTATCATAGATCCACATGCAGGTGAAGTTGCAGTTGGTCGAATGTATTCTGGTAAAATTGAACGTGGACAAGAATTATATGTAGCAGGAATGCCTAAAATTAATCGTGTACAACAGGTAAACCTAATGGTTGGTGCAGATAGAATACCAGTTGATTATGTTTCCGCAGGAAACATAGTTGCAGCTACGGGTATTCGTGATGCAATTGCTGGCAGTACTGTTTCAGATGACCCAGAGGTTGAACCTTTTGAAAGAATTGTTCATGTATCAGAGCCCGTAGTGACCGTTGCAGTAGAAGCAAAAAATATGAAGGATTTACCAAAACTAATAGAGGTTTTAAGAGTCATTTCAAAAGCTGATCCAAGTATAACAGTTGATATAAACCAGGAGACTGGAGAAAATCTGATGAGTGGAATGGGAGAACTACACCTCGAAATCACAGAATATCGTATTAGAAAGGAGCAAGGTGTAGATATTGTTACTTCAGAGCCGATTGTTGTGTACCGTGAGTCAGTTGGAAAACAAAGTCCGCAAAAATTTGAAGGGAAATCACCAAATAAACACAACAGATTCTACATAATTTCAGAGCCACTTTCAGATGATATAGCAAAAGCATTGTACGATAATGAAATCCCCCAAAATGTTAAAAAATTTAAAAATGAAGCAGTAAAAAAACTTCAAGAACTTGGAATGGAAAAAGATCTTGCAAAAGGAGTTTTTGGAGTACGTGGTTTAAATATTCTTGCAGATACAACTAAAGGGATTCAATATTTATTTGAAACGCGTGAACTAATAAAAGAAGCATTTGATGAAGTAATGAAAAGTGGCCCTACTGCAAATGAACCATGTCAAGGATTACTTGTTAAACTTGTTGATGCAAAACTACACGAAGATGCAATACACAGAGGACCTGCACAGGTAATACCTGCTGTTCGTAACGCAATATATGGAAGTATTACGATATCAAATCCAACAATTCTTGAACCAATGCAAAAAGTATTTATCAGTACACCTCAAGAGCTAATGGGTGATGTCTCAAGAGAACTAAATCAGAGGCGGGCAGTCATACGTGACATGCAAACCGAAAGAGACATGGTAAATATAGACGCCAAAGCACCAGTTGCAGAGATGTTTGGATTTGCTTCAGCTATCCGTAGTGCTACAGGTGGAAGAGTACTTTGGAACACCGAGAACATGGGATTTGAGCCACTTCCAAGAAATTTACAAACTGAAGTAGTAAAACAAATCCGTGAGCGAAAGGGACTTAAACCAGAGCCATATCCAGCAAGTTATTACATGGATTAAATCTACTTTTTCTTGATTTCTTTTTCAGAATAAAAAATTAAAAAACATTATAACTAACTCTTTATATTGCTGTTTGAGGATGCACATATGGACAGAGGGATAATTCCAATAAATAAGGGTTTTGAAATAGAATATAGATATTACGATAAGGATCCAAGATTTAAATATTTCAACAGAAAATTCGAAATCTACGTTGTTGAAAAAAAACCATTGAAAAGAAATTATGTAATGCATATGGATAACGCAGACCCAAGAAACATGATGCCGAGAGTATACAAAGCATCAACAGGTGGTAAAAAACACGATTTTGGAATAACAACACTTAACTGGAATGATATTAAAACAAAATTTACAGATTATATTGCAACAGAACTTGGTGAAAATCAAAGAAATAATATAAGAAGAGCAATAGGAAAGCTTACGTCCCCAAAATTTTAGTATTCGGTTATTTTATATTTTCCGTGTGCTGGCTCATATATTTGACCTTGGCGTTTAAGCCGGTCGAGTGCTTCTTCAACTTTTCCTGATTCGAGACCATCTATTTCTGCTTCACGAATTATATCCCCGCGAGTAGCATTACCATCTTTTGCCTCATTACTTAAACGCTGAATAATATCGATAATAGTACGCATACGATCATGCTGACTATGCGAGATACCAGTTGCA
>MUGC01000155.1 GCA_002900535.1 Thermoplasmata archaeon M9B1D
TGGGCGGGTAACAAAGTGGCTATGTGGCGGACTGCAGATCCGCATACGAGGGTTCAAATCCCTCTCCGCCCTCTTCACTTAACAGGGTTTACCATGTGTGTTTCCATATGTATTACCATGTGGATTACCATGTTTATTACCAGAGTGGTATACCCTGTGAGATTTCTTGTTTGTAAAAAAATCATTATTTATGGAAGCAATAACTGACAGTTTTGGTTTTTAGTTTGTTAAATTTTATTTGAGAAAACATCAAGGTAGAAACTATAAAAATTAACTTTAGATAGAGCAAAAAAATGAAGTGATGTCCTGAAATCACGAATAGAGAGAAATCAATTAAAAGTGTTTATGAGATGCAAAGCAATATTTATATAGTGATTATATACGCAATGACTTTCTTAATTATCTATCGTGATTGGAGAAAAGTAAAATGGAAGTAATTGTTCAACCTCTGTCAATAATTTCGATATTTACTATTGTTTTCATAATAGCTGCTCTTGTTTTTGCTTATTACAAGAAATGGATGATGACTTTCTCAATTATTGCAATTAGTTTTGTAGTTTTTATTATATCATTTATTTTTCCTGATGAAGTCATTGGTGAGCTTGCATTTAAACCGATATATCTTACCGCTGAGCAGTTTCCACAAGCCTATACCTTATTTACTTCAATGTTTCTTCATAGTACCATTGATCCACTTCACATAATTTTTAACATGTTTATGTTTATCTTGATTGCTCCCTCTTTTGAGAATCGGATTGGTGCTAAAAAATTTTTAATTATCTATATTTTGACAGGAATCTGCGCAGCGGTTTCTCACGCTGTTATCGCACCTTTAATAATCCAGCCATTTGACCCAGATATTGGTTTAATTGGTGCCTCTGGTGCAATTTCTGGCATTCTTGGTGCTTATGCGTTTTCATATCCAAAGGACAAAGTTCTTTTCCCTGTGTTCTTTATTATAAGAATGCCTGTTCTAATTGCTGGTGCAATATTCCTTACCATTCAGACTATGTATGTTTTCATGGGTGGAGATCCACATATAGCATATCTTGCTCATGTTGGCGGTTTTATAAGTGGTATTATCGTTGCAGCTATTCTAATTAGGAGAAGAGGTATTGGTTTGTATGAACAAGTGCCTTATGAAAAAAGATTTATGGATTCTTATAAACCGCCTAAAGTTAAAAAAGTTGATTTCTCTAAACTTGAAGAGCTTGCTGATACCCCTGAGCTTAAAGATATTTTAAATAAGATTAAAAATGAGTCTGTTCCTCAAGTTCGTGATATTTGGATTGAACATTTTTTTGAAAAAGCACATTGTCCAAAATGCAGTAGTGAACTAAATCATTTTAATCGAAGTTTCTGGTGTAAAAGTTGTGATTTTAAATCAAAATATTAAATTACTTTAGTATCTTATTTTTATTACTTTATTACCAGAATAATGTAAGACCAACAAGTTTTTGATAAAGAATTAAACTTCCAATTACATATCCTGCAATTGCCCCACCACAAAGAAATGGCAGACCAGCCTGCGGTTTTCCTTTTATAACAAATATCATAAGCATTGAAAAACCAATTAGCGTTCCAATTAATGCAAATAAGGCTAAAGGCAATCCATTTGCTATATTACGATATATTGCAATCACAAGTATTCCAGGCATTACAATATCTCCAAGACCCATAAAAAAAGCATCTCTTTCTTCACCTTCATCAATTTTTTCTTTCAAACTTTTTGTTTCCTTTATCAAAGAATAATGTAATTTTTTAGGAATTACAAGTAATACTGGTAGTTTTAAATCCATTACTGTGTCGGCCAAATCGATCATATGTTTTGTTTTGTAAACAGATATAGCATCATATACTGCTAGTATTAATAATAAAACTATTACAACAAGGATACCTAAAGAAATACCAAATATTGCAATAGCACCAGTTCCAACAATTATACCAGATATATCAATTATATACCATTCTGGATATTTATAAAGTATTACTATTAGAATAATTGCACAGATTACTGATAGTACAATTGATATAACATCGAAAAAAATCAAAGAAAATAATGGAATAAACACATATGCTGCTGTATAACCAATTGCCCCAAGTATTAAAAACTGTATAATTTGTTTTTTAAAAAATTTTGATAGTATAATAATAACAAGTGTAACCACTAGTAGAATTGCAACAATAAAAATAATATTTATAGGATCATCTGGGTTTTTAAAAGCCTGCATCCCTGCTTGCTCAAAAATATCTGTAATAATTAATGCAAAACCATGAATCAGAACAAATAAACAACCCATTAAAAAAACAGGCAACATTATCTTTTTATCATCTATTTTATCATCGTCCATTGATTTAAAAGAATAAAAAATGTCCTATTTAACTAGTTTGATATTTAGCTTAAAAAAGTTGAAAAAAATTTATCTCCACCAAAGATATACCAGATGTAAACTGCGTATAAAACAAGCATTAAGACTCCTTCCCAGCGAGAAATTTCATGATTTGAGCAAAGTATTGGAATCATTAAAGCAGTAACAAGTAAAAGTATTACCATATCATCTATTGAACCTACCGCTCCAAGTGGTATAAAAAGAGCGGCAACACCTAAAATTAACAAAATATTAAAAACATTTGATCCTAAAACATTACCCACGGCTATATCTGATTCTTCTTTATATGCTGCCACTGATGATACAACAAGTTCAGGAAGAGATGTTCCTATTGCAACAATGGAAAGCGCGATAACAAAAGGGCTGATTTCTAGCATATATGCAATTGTTACTGCCGATTCAATCAAAAGGTATGCCCCAAAAACTACTGTTACTATTCCAATTATTATAAACAAAATATTTTTTGTTGTTTTACCAGTATCAATAGGTTTATTACTGATTCTTTCTTTTTTTGCACAACGAATGAAATAAAAAACAAATAAAATGAAAAATGCTATAAATAAAACTCCGCCCAATATGTGGTAGTTATCAAGAAGGCTTAAAATTGAAAACATTAGAAGTACAATAGTAGTTAAAAGAACTATCGGAATTTCTCTTTTAATTATCCCTTTTTTAATCTTTATTGGGTTTATTATTGAGCTTATTCCAAGGACTAATAATAGGTTTGCAATACAGGAGCCAATAATATTTCCAAGTGAAATGCCTGTCTGTTCATTTGCAGGAAGCCCAGCTTCCTGTATGGCTGCACCAACAGATATTGAAAACTCTGGAGCACTAGTTCCAAAACCTACAAGTAAAACAGATATGATTAAAGCAGAAATGCCTAGGTGTGCCGCTGTTTTTGATGTTCCATCAACAAGTGCATCTGATCCTTTCCATAGTAAAATCACCCCTAATAAAAACATAGGAATCGATAATAATTCAAGACCATTGGGTAGCATTGTGTGTGGTAATTGAAATTATTATTTATAATAGTAAGTAAATGTTAGACAAACTTTTTCAACAACTTTAGATTTAACTAAATAAAATGTCAAACAAATTAATCTTCATAGGTTTAGGCTTGTATGATGAAAAAGATATTTCAATAAAAGCATTAGAAGAAATTAAAAAATACAACAAAATATTTGCAGAATTTTACACATCAAAACTAGTTGGAACAAATTTTAAAAAAATTGAAAAAATAATAGGAAAAAAAGTAGAAATATTATCAAGAGAAGAAACAGAAAAAGGAGATAAAATTTTAAAAGCCGCAAAAACCCAAAATGTTTCTTTTTTAACAGC
>MUGC01000156.1 GCA_002900535.1 Thermoplasmata archaeon M9B1D
GATGAACATTGCAAAAATTCTTACTATCATGCGGGAGGAAGGAGAACAATAAATGAGCGACATATGTGAAGTATGTGGTCTGCCTAAAGAAATTTGTGTCTGTGAAGATATTGCCCGTGAGCAACAGAAAATCACAATACAGATTGACAAACGAAGATATGGAAAAATGATGACAATCGTCGATGGAATAAACGCACATGACCTGGATATAAACGCTTTGATAACACAGTTAAAATCCAGATGCGCGTGCGGGGGCACAATAAAAGAAGGCAGAATTGAACTCCAAGGAGACCACAGAAACAAGGTAAAAGAAACCCTTGAGAAAATGGGATTCACAGTTGAAATAGTATAAACAAATGAATTGATCTATATTCAACATATCCTATTCATTCAAATTCCTCAAGGAGAGGATAAAATTGGATGAGAAAACATTTGCAAAATATGAATTCATAGGTTTGCATGTAAATATTATGGATTGTTCCGATCCCAGTTGGAAAGGGAAAAGTGGCCTCATAGTTGATGAGACAAAAAATACCTTCCTCATTGAAATTGACGATCAACAAAAAATGATCGCTAAGAAAACAGCGACATTTGAATTCAACTTAGATGGAAAAAAAATAACCATCGATGGATCAAAAATCATGTATAGACCTGAAGATAGAATAAAAAAAGTAAGGTGAAAAATCAAATGGTAGAAAAGAATAACGAAGCAAGAAACATAGGAGTAAACGTTAAACCTCCTACTATAAGTTGTGATGATAAATACTGTCCTTTTCACGGGACACTCCCTGTTAGAGGACAAATTATTACAGGTGTTGTTTCATCGGTAAAAATGAAAAATTCAATAGTTGTAAAAAGAGAATATATGAATTATGTTCCTAAATTCGAACGTTATGAAAAAAGAACATCAAAGTACTCCGCACATTGTCCACCTTGTATAAAGGTTGAAACAGGTGATCGAGTACGCATTGCTGAGTGCAGACCTCTCAGCAAAACAATTTCATTTGTAACAATTGAAAAAATATGAGGGTGATTGATTTATGAAGGGTATAGCTGGCAGAACAATGCGCGGACTTCCAGTCGGCGCTCGTCTTGAATGTATTGATAACACAGGTGCAAAAGTTGTTCAAATAGTTATGACTCCAAAGCTTAAGGGAACCCATAGAAGATACCCACATGCTGGAGTTGGAGATATGGTGATTATTAGCGTGAAAAAAGGTGTAGCTGACATGAGAAGACAGCTTTTAAAAGCGGTTATCGTCCGTCAAAAAAGACCATTTAGACGATCAGACGGGACAATGGTACAATTTGAAGATAACGCAGCAGTAATAGTAACTGAAACAGGCGACACAAAAGGGTCAATGATAAAAGGACCAGTGGCACTCGAAGCAGCAGAAAGATACCCAAAAATTGCTTCAAACGCATCAATAATTGTGTGAGTGGGATAAAAATGAAATCAATTAACCCAAGTAAACAAAGAAAAAAATTATACAACGCTCCTTTACATCAAAATAGAAAAAGTATAGCATCTCATTTAGAAGAAAACCTACTTTTAAAGTATGACAAAAGATCAATTCCTGTAATAAAAGGAGATACTGTAAAAATTATGAGAGGAAGCTTCAAGGGTCACGAAGATAAAGTTGTAAAAGTCAATGTTAAGAAATTTACCATTGAAATTGAAGGAATAACAATGTCAAAAGCAGATGGAAACAAAATTGCTAAACCGATCCATCCGAGTAATGTTTTGATTACTAAATTAAACCTTACAGATAAATGGCGAAGAAAAAATCTAGAACGTGGACTTTCAGAAACAACTAGAAAAGAAATTGAAAAAGAGGCACAAGAACAAATTAAACAAGAAGAAGAAGAGAAAAAACGAATCGAAGAAGAAAAAGAATTAGAAAAAGCAGAAAAAGAAGAATCAATTGAAGAAGAACCTTCAGAGGAAGAAAAAAAACCTGTAGAAAAACCCAAACCCAAAACAGAAACAAAGAAGACAGAAGAAAAAACAAAAATGCAAAAGAAGCCACCTACTAAAAAACAACCTGTAAAAAAAGAAAAAACTACAAAAACAAACAATAAAAAGGAGGGAACATAGATGAGTAAGCATATGAAAAGACTAAATGCACCAAGAACACTAAAATTACATAAAAAAGAAAAAAAATGGACCATAAGAGCAAACCCTGGTGCGCATCCATTAGAAAAATCAATACCACTCGGCCTTATTATAAGAGATTATCTAAATTTATCAGATACTCTAAGCGAAACAAAAAATATAATTTCAAATGGTGAAATTCTTGTAGATGGCGAAAAAAGAAAAAACTACAAGCATCCTTGTGGACTTATGGATGTAATATCAATTCCAAGTATTAAAAAAGACTATAGATTACTATTCGACAGACGAGGTAAACTAACACTAATTCCAATAACAACAAATGATGCAACATGGAAACTCTGCAGAATTGAAAATAAAACGATAATAAAAGGAAAACAAGTACAGCTAAATCTACACGATGGCAGAAATAGAATAGTAAAAAAAGATGAGTACAAAACAGGAGACGTACTCAAAATTAGTTTTAAAGATCAAAAAATAGATGAAACATTTAAATTTGAAAAAGGAACAGTTTCAATGATTATTGGCGGAAGTCATATTGGTGAAGTCGCAAACATAGAAGAAGTGGAAATTATTCCTTCAACTAAACCCAATCTCACCAAAATGAAAGGCGCAAGTGATTTCTCCACATTACAAAAATACGTATTTCCAATTGGTAAAAACAAACCGATAATTGAACTACCTGAGGTGAAAATGCAATGAGCCCAACAAAAAAATCACCTACTAAAAAAGAAGTAAAACCTAAAACAAAAACAACACCGAAAAAAACTATTACAAAAAAACAAACAAAAACAAGTAAATCAAAAATAAACCAAGAACAAAAACAAGCTTTATTTTCTCCAAAAATAGAAAAAATAACAGTAAACATAGGCGTGGGTGAAGCAGGAGAGCGTCTCAAAAAAGCAGAAACCGTTCTACAAAATCTAACCAAACATAAACCCGTAGAAACACTTTCAAAAACAACAAATAAAGACTGGGGACTTAGAAAAAGAATGCCGATCGGATGCAGAGTAACACTACGCGGAAAAGATGCAGATGAATTTCTAAAAGATGCACTAAGCACACGTGAAAATAAAATGGCAGAGTATTCATTTGATGAAGAAGGCAACCTGGCATTTGGAATACCTGATCATACACTTTTTAAAACTCAGAAATACGATCCAAGCATCGGTATATTTGGAATGGATGTTTGTATAACAATGAAAAAACCTGGATATAGAATTAAACACAGAAGAATAGCAAAAAGACATATACCACATAGACACAGAGTGAAAAAAGACGAAACAATAAAATTTTTCTCAAAAAACTATAACGTGGAGGTCATAACATGAAGATAAAAGAAAAAAAGAAGGCATATGGTAGATTCAAAGGTTGCGAACGGTGCGGTAGAAAAAGAGGATTAATACGAGCCTACGGCCTTCATATGTGCAGACAATGTTTTAGAGAAAAAGCAGAAGAAATGGGATTTAAAAAATTTTCATAAAGGAGGCTAAAAAATGTTAAATGATCCACTAGCAAACGCGCTTTCAACTATGAAAAACGCTGAAATAAAAGGAAAAGGAACCTGTACAATACAGCCTTCATCCAAATTAATAGGAGGAGTGCTAACTCTA
>MUGC01000157.1 GCA_002900535.1 Thermoplasmata archaeon M9B1D
TTATAAATCAAATAGATTTGCTAAAAAATATGGTCTTAGACTTGTGCCACAGATTTTTACCAGATTTAATCCAATTGCCAAACGTAAACAAGCTGAGTATATTGAGTGGTGGATTGCTGAAAAGTTAAGGGAAAAAGGCCATGGTGTTTGGTCGAATTAATATATTAATTGAACAACTAGCATGTTTTATTGATTTCCTATGTATATTTCTCTAAAACTACTTTCATCTTTTTTAACAGCTTTTTGAATAGTTTGAAGCATAAGTTTTCTATCTTCTGGAAGTCTTCCATTAACACCAATATAATTTGTGTAATGGTCACTAGTGATTTGACTTGTTACTTTTAGATTTTTTATAAGATTATATGTTTCGCTTAAGACTTCATGAGGGGATAAAATTTGAAATTCTCCGAATTTAATTTCCTCAAGAATTGGTGTATTAATTTTTGGTAAAAAGGTTCTTATTCTTATGAAATCAGGATTTATCTTGTTTAAAGTTTTAATTGTTTCTTGGATATGCTCCTTAGTGCGTTTTTTACCACCTAATCCTAATACTACATATTCGCTGAGCTCTATTCCCACTTTTTTTATAAGTAGCCCTGCTTTAATTTGTATTTCTTGTGTTGATCCTTTTTTTACCTTTTTTAATATAATGTCATCTCCAGATTCAAGTCCAACATGTATCCGTGATAGACCTGCTTTGGCTATTTTTTTTAGATCATCAAGCCCTTTTTTTACTATGTATTGTGCGGATCCATAGATTGTTATTCTCTTTAGATTTGGAAATAATTTTTTAGTATATTTTAGGATTTCCACAAAATCTTCTGTTTTCATTATAATTGTGTTTCCTGATGGAAAAAACACTGCGTTTATTGGATATTGATAATTATTTTTTGCCCATAATAGGTCTTCTTTTATTTCCTCTACAGGTCTTATTTTAAATTTCGGTCCTTTTTTATAGATCATACAAAAAGTGCATTTGTTCCACGGGCATCCTATTGTTGCCTGTACAAGTAAACTATATGCCTCACTTGGAGGTCTGTATATTGGTCCCTTATAACGCAAACCATTGGTCATTATATAACCATTATAACAATTGATATTTATAAGATTTCAATGTCATATCTAGCAGAGTTTAATTCATTCATACTTGATATACCCACATGTTGTTTTTCTATATCTTCATATTGTAATTACATACAAAAAAAAGTATGGAGATCAGAATAATCACAAATAATAATTATATAAATTATTTCATCTCAGAGACTCAAATCTTGCTCTTTTTTTTAAATGTCAATGTCTTAAATCATTAAAGATTCTTTTTTTCAATTACATTACTACATAATCCAATGTGTATTGCTATTATAGTGTAAAATGTACTTTACAAGAACTCAAAAATATTATTTGATAAAATCTTACCAGACAATGTGTATACACATCGTCTGTGGAAAAATCATTGTTTATATTGAGTAAATCTGTCTGTATTTTTAGTGTTTGCTGTACATACATTGATTAATGAAAGTTTTCTTGTATTTTAAATAGCTAAAATGTGTATGTTTTTCTGTACTATTTTGGTACAGTTTCTGGTACATCTATTACTCCATATGACTCTGTGTACCAATTTGGTACACTTATTAAAATTTCTCAGCACAGTAATGTAATCACTGTGAATGTGTACATGATGAGACGTACATTATGTAGTGGTGTGGTACAATGTTGTATGTGTAACATGATTTTTTTTATTTATATAGATAATTGCTATATATTGTTTACAATACTATCAATACACTCACGTTTACTTTTTTAAAATAAGACAACAATGCAAACATTCCAAAAAGAAAATAGCAAGTATAAAATTAAAGAAAAGAAAAACTAGCAAAAAAACATCAAAAAATGACAGACATTCCTTGATATAAAAATTATTTATATACAACACTACATTCGACGCCAAGATGAAAAACTTCCATGTTGTAGTAATAGGAGGTGGAGTCATTGGCTCAGCGATTGCATGGGAGTTGTCAAAATATAAATTAAATGTTTCTGTTTTTGAAAAAGGAACAGATGTTTGTTCAGGTACTAGTAAAGCAAACAGTGGAGTAATTCACAGCGGAATAAACTCTGTACCTGGTTCACTAAAAGCACGTTTTTGTGTAGAGGGAAACAAAACGATGCAGTCTCTTTCTAACCAACTTGGCTTTTCACTTAAATGGACTGGAAAATATGTAATTGCAAAAAATGAAGATGAAATAAAAATTCTTGAAAAACTAAAAAAAACAGGAGAAAAAAATAAAGTATCAGGACTTGAAATTTATAATGGTTCAAAAGTTAAAGAACCAAATATAAATTGTGTAGCAGGCTTATGGGTTCCAACCGCTGGAATAATTCTCCCATATGAGTTTACAATCGCTCTTGCTGAAAACGCAGCAATAAATGATGTAAATTTTTTCCTTGAAACAAAAGTAACAGGTTTAAAGAAAAAAGATAATGGGTTTGAAATTAAAACTAATAATGGAATATTTAGATCAGATATTGTCGTGAATGCTGCAGGCCTTAACTGTAGAAATATCGTCTCAATGCTTGAAAAACCTGATTTTCAAGTGTTTCCATGTCGTGGAGAATATCTAGTACTTGACAAAAATTATTCAAATTTGATAAGCTCAATGATATACCCTGTCCCAGATGAAAATTTAGGTGTTTTAGGAGTTCATATAACACCCACAATTGAAGGAAATATACTCCTTGGACCTAGTGCAGAGTTTATTGATGATCTTGATGATAAAAGAACAACAAAAAATATGATAAAAACTCTAATGTGCGAGGCAAAAAAAATAATACCTAAAATTCCAGATGAAGCTGTTATTAATGCTTATTCTGGAATTCGCTGTAAAATTACTTCACCAAAAGAAGGTGGAATTTCTGATTATAAAATCAAAGAAAGCATGTTGAATCCAGGGTTTATTTCTCTTGTAGGCATCGAATCCCCTGGTCTTACGGCCACTCCTGCTATTGCAAAAGAAATTGTAAGAATGATTTCAAAACATGTGAAACTAAATGCAAAAAATGATTTTAAAACTAAAAAGAAACACAAACGATTTAATCAACTTCCAACAGATAAACAAGAGGCTTTAATAAAAAAAGATAGACGTTGGGGTAGAATTGTTTGCAGATGTGAACACATCGTCGAAGCAGAAATTATTGAAGCACTTTCGAACCCGCTAGGTGCTCGCAGCCTTTCTGCAGTTAAATACCGCTGTCGTGCCGGCATGGGGCGCTGCCAGGGAGGTTTTTGCACACAGCATATTGTAAGAATCATGGAAAAAGAGTTCAAAATGGATATCAAAGATATGAAATTAAAATCACCAAATTCAAATCTTTTCATAAGGAGAAACCGGGAGCTTTCAAAATGATTATTCACAACGTTGATGTAACAGTTATAGGCGCAGGTCCAGCAGGACTTGCAGCAGCTGTATCAGCACGAAAAAATGGTGCAAAAAAAGTATTAATTTTAGATAGAAACAGCTGGCTAGGAGGGATACTACCACAATGCATCCATGATGGTTTTGGAGTTGAAGAAACAGGAACTTCCATGACTGGCCCTGAATATGCAAACATGTACACCAAAGAAGCTGAAAAACTAGATGTTCATTTTATGCAGGAAACAATGGTTCTACGCTTAAATAAAAACCTTGAGATCACGGCTATTAATAA
>MUGC01000158.1 GCA_002900535.1 Thermoplasmata archaeon M9B1D
ATTCTTCCTGGATCAAGAATATAGTTTTTGAAAAATGGAATTGTTATTAATGGGTTTATAAAAGGATTCATTTGTTATCACCATATATTTATTACCAATCGGTAAGTTTATATGATTTTTAAATATATAAATATTTTTGGTGAATTATTGATTTGAAGGGATCTGGAAATAACAGAAGGATAAAATCAGACTTCTAAAATTTAGCAAGCATTACCAAAGGGTTAGTTTATTGGTTTATTCGTTATTTGCCGTATTTTTTTATAGAAAAGTTTATAAACTTACAATACTTACCAATTGGTAAGTGTGGGAGTAGATTTTGGAATTCGTTTTTTTTATATCCTCTTCTATCTCCCATTCTCCCACAAATTATCAATTAATCCATATTTATTTTTACCAACCATTATAGATTTAAATGCAAGTGAAGAGAATTTATCCTAAAGTTAATTTTAAGATCAATATTTTTTAGATTTTAAACATTTTTTTGGAAAATAAAAACAGAAAAAAAAGAAAATGGCCTAACTGAGGGGGGTCGTCCCAATGTTTGCATTGATATCTATGACTTATGTAGATAATCTTTAAGTAACAATTTTATATTATAATTCTTAACTGTAATGTTTGACAAACAATAATTACAAATTTAATTTAATATAAATTTATTAAAATTAATGAAAACAGGTGGAGGTATAAAATGCTAGAAATAGGAAAATATATTTTTTTTACAAAAGGAAATATTTGGGCAATTATTATAGCAGCTATAATCATGATATCTCTTATTACAACGGGTGTTGGTGAAAAAGGAACTGAGAATACAACGATAAATTCATCGTTGAATTACTCTTTTGAATTTAAAGAACCTTTGTTTAAAGACTTTGAGTTAATTGATAAAACATTTACTGAGATTTTAATTCCAGGATGTATTTCACCAGGTAGGGAAGTTGGATCTCCAAATATACCTGTTAATTTTGTAAATTTTTTAATACCTCAGGGTTATCTTGTAAAAGATATTGAATTCTCAGCAAATTCAAATATTTATGATACAACCTCTTTTGATTTAGAGAATAATCCAATAATTCCTTATCAAAAACCTATGACATTAAATGAACTTGGTGATCCAAGAGAGTCTATTGATTATAATCAAGATATATATAGCTCAGATAATCTATTTCCTGAAAATATTTTAGAAAATCAGGGAGTGGCTTTTTGTAGAGGTTATTCAATTCTAACTGTTGCTATTAACCCTGTTCAATATATTCCATGTGATGGTACGATTATTTATACTTCAAAAATTGATCTTGAAATCGTTTTAGAGTCAACTGGAGATATAAATTGTTTTTATAGAGATAATAAAAATGATGAGAACTGGGTGAAAAATCTTGTATATAATCCTGAAGTTGCAGATGGTTATAACAAAGCTGGTCTTTCATTTGGGTATTCTGGTGGTATTTGTGATCCTTCTGATTACTATGATTATGTAATAATAACCACTGAACAAAACAATCTAGATCATTGGACAACAAATACTGCAACACCTTATAATTGGACAAGTCTTATGAACAAACATCAAATAGATGATGGTTTGAGTTGTATATTGGTTACAATACAAGATATAGATGCTGAATCAGATTATTATAATAGTACTCCTTTATTCAATGACACTGAGGCCCATATAAGAGAGTTCTGCAAAGATGCATATCAGGATTGGAATACAGAGTATATATTAGTTGGTGGTGATCAAAATTGGATTCATCGTCGTCTTCTTGATTATGCTTATGAGTCAAATTGTGAATCTGATCTATACTGGAGCAATTTAGATAATACTTTTAATGAGGATCAGGATAATGATTGGGGTGAGGAAGGAGATGCTGGTTTTGATCTTTATTCAGAGTTATATATAGGATCACTCCCATGCGATGAGCCGCAGGATGTATCTAATTGGATGAAAAAAAGCTTTTATTATGCTGATGCAGTTTTTAAGGACTATTTAGAAAACGCTGCGTTTTATGGTGGAGATACTACTTGGAGTTGCCAAGGGGATGATTTTGTTGATTATAGTGCTATAAAAGGGACAGATTACTGGCTTGGTCCAATTCCAGAAATCGATGGTCCTTTTCCTGACTTTGCAGGTTTTCAATTTGGTTTTGAAACATGGAATGAAAATAACATTGGTCAAGAGTTTAACCTATCGGTTAAATGGACAGCTGAACCACCTAATCCTGGATGGAATGGTGGATCTGAAAGTCAAGCAATAAATGGCTTGAAAAACGATATCAACAATGATCAAGTAACATTGATTAGTGCTATAGCACATGCAGATTCTACCATGTCATTAGATGTATCTTATTATTCATGGGAATCTGATTACCATAACACAAAACCATTTTTCATAACTGATATGGGGTGTCACTGTGGTGATATGGATGCATCAGATGATGGAGTACTACATTCAATGCTTTTTCACTCTGATACAGAACTTGCTTTTGGATGTATTTATAATACAGGTTATGGATGGGGTAACGCTGATTCAACAAACTCTAGTAGTGCTTTTCAGCAGAAATGTTTTTGGGACTATATGTTTGATACTCTGAATCATTCAGGAACTACTTTCAACTGGCAACTTGGGAAAGCCCAAGCATGGTCCAAGGATTTCATGGCTCCAACAATAAATTGGGATCCAAGTTATGGGTCCTGGAGAGATATTATCGAAACATGTCTTTTATTTGCAGATCCTGCTCAGAAGATAAAATCACCTGAAAAACCAGAACATAACATTGGGATTCAAAATCTTGGAGTATCGGATCATGAACCACATGATACAAATATCACTATTTCCACGACTCTTTATAATAATGGTGAAAACAATGAAACAAATGTATGTGTAAGTCTTCGTACCAATGGAACAGAGATCACTAATCAGACCATAGTCTTTTTTGAAAAAGATACATTTACAAACATAAATTGGCTATATCATACTCCTAATCATGGCTGGGAGTATATATCTGTAAATGCTACAATGGTTCCAGGGGAAAACATAACACTTGATAATGAAATTGAGAAAAAAGTAATATATGGACCAGATATCGCAGTTATAGATATTGAAGCTCCAGATATTCTTGAACAAGGAAATGCTGAACCTGTTAAAGGTTATATTCAAAACTTAGGTCTAACAAATGAGAATAATATAGATATTTTACTTCTTGCAGATGATACCATTATAGATTCCACTTCTATTGATTTAAACATTGGTGAAAGCGCTTTTGTTACTTTTATATGGGATGGTTTAACATCTGGTACTGGAATCTATAATATCTCAGTATTTGCTAATCCTGTTACTAATGAAAGTTATACATCAAATCAGATACAATCCAAACTAGTAAAAGTTGGAAGTATAACAACAATGTTTACTGATGACTTTGAAGATGAAAACGGTTGGACTGTTGAAGACGACCCATATATTACAACTGGTACATGGGAAAGAGGAATACCTGTGGGTGGTGGTGATCGTGGTGATCCTGCATTTGATTATGATGGTTCAGGTAAATGTTTTGTAACAGATAATAGAGATGGAGATTATGATATAGATGATGGAATAACTTGGCTTATTTCACCAAATATTAATATTGATTCAGAGTTAGATGCTAAGATAGATTATGCGTTGTGGTATACCAATGATTATGGGAATGATCCAAACAACGACTTGTT
>MUGC01000159.1 GCA_002900535.1 Thermoplasmata archaeon M9B1D
GAGCACATATGGCTAGTGGGGCTATTAAAGAATACAGACATCAAGTATTTGAAGATGTTTTAACAGAAATGGTTATAGATTTACAAGAAGAATTAGCAGAATAATCAAATATTATTTATTTTCATCTTTTTTATTTGAAATGTTTTCAATCTTGTTGTAATCCATATTTTTAGAGTTTGCTATAAACTGAAGAAATGGGAGCTGTACTTCAATGCTATGCTCATATTTATGTGCATTTTCATCTTTATCAATTTTACCTTTAGAGATTTGCTCTTACTTTATTATTTTAATAACTACTTATAAGTACATATGCTAAAAATGCAACCATAATCCCCATAAAAACATACCATACTATTTTTTTAGTTTTCATTATTTTTTTATATTTTTGTTTGCATTCATCTGAACAAAGTGTTTCACCAACAGGAATAGCCTTCCAACATACATGGCAGTGAACATGTTGCGGTATTTTTTCAGCCATATCGATCAAAACCTAAAATAGATATCTACTATGAAATCTTTTCCCCCGTTTGAATACAAACTTTTTTAAAAACTGGAATGAATTCATCAATTACTTTTTTTGTCACATGTGGCATTACAACAATTCGGATTGCTCCAAGTCTCTCCATCTTATTTACTTTCCAACCATAACCTGTCAATATTTTTTCAACTTTTAAAGGATTTTTAATCTTTACTGCAAGTACATTCATGGTTGGTTTAATTAAAAGCTCAAGACCTATTTCTTCTATTTTTTCCTTTGTATATCTAGCGATATTCATACAATTTTTAACCATTTTAGTGTAGCCTTCTATTCCAAGATACTCTGCAACAGCATATGCGGCAGCTACTGGTGCACAAGATCTTGTTGCAAGAATACCTGCCTGTTTCTTGCTACTTATATAGGGTGTTTCAACACTTATTTCATCAAGCCATTTTTTGTTTCTTACAAAAAGTGTACCTAGGGGAATCGCAGAGCGTCCCATTTTATGTGCGTCGATAGTAATGCTTGAAACGGCAGGTAATTTAAAATCAAAATCAAAAACATCGTAACCAAGTTTTCTTAAAAAGGGGATTATGTAACCACCAAATGCAGCATCAACATGAAGGTAGACTTTTTCATCTATACATAAATCACTAAGATCTGAAATTGGATCGATAGTTCCAAGTTCAGTAGAACCAGCGATGCCAACAATCGCAGCAGTATTATTTCCTATTTTTTTCTTTGTTTTTAAAACATCTATATAGTAATTTTCTGTTAGAGGAATTGGTATGAGTTTAATATCCATAAGAGATGCTATTTTTTGAAAAGAGAAATGGGCATTTTTTGGAATAATTACTTCTTTTTTACCTGATAGATTTTTAGCAAGCCAGATTGCTGAAATATTGCTTTCCGTTCCACCGCTTCCAATAACTCCTGTTGCATTTTTTGGGGCATTTAAGAGTTTAGAGATAAAACTAAGATATTTTGCTTCGATTTTTTTTGAACCAGGGAAAAGATAAGGATCTCCAAGGTTTGTTTCAAGAAATTTCATATATGCTTTTTTGGCAATAGGATGTGGTTGGGTGCACATAGAACCAAGTATTCTTCCACTTGAAAAGGTAAAATCTTGCGATTGATATTTTTCAAGATCTTTTATTATCTTGTGGTATTTATTTTGTTTTTTATTATTCTTCATTTTGCTATACTGCATACAGGTATTTGGAAAAAAGATTTCGCTTATTTTATTTATTTTACCATCACATTTTAATATATGAAATTGTATTTTGATTACATGATGGAAAAAGAAACAAGCATTCACACTGAGGAGGTAACATCTTTTCTGAAACTGCCGGTTTATACTCGCGAGGGAAAGTATGTAGGCCATGTTAGAAATATTTTCTTTGATATGGATGAGAAAAAAGTAAGCAGTCTACTTATTACAAATACAAATCCTTCAATTGTTGAAGGTACAGTAGATGTAGCAGTCCCGTATAGGTGGGTAAATTCTATAAGTGATATAGTGATTCTTTCTTATTTCCCTGAGAGAGTTACTACAAAGAAGAAAAAAGAAGAAAAAACCGAGGATGAAACTTCAGAAATCGATGTCATAGATTAAAATAGTTTTTCTATTTCCTCTTTTCATTTATCTTATTTTTAGTTTGTAAATTAAATGTTATTAAAATGTTGTAAATTCAGTCATTTTGTTTTTTTTTGATTCTATTTTAACTTTTTGAATTAAGATAGGTCAGTTTTAATTTAATTTTATTAAAATTCAGTCGGTAAATTGATATGATTCAAAATGCAAATATATAATGGTGATATGATGAAAATTGATATAAAAAGGATGGATTTAACAAAGGTGATAATGTGATTTATTTTATTAATTTAATAAATAGGAAAGTATTTTATACGATGAAAGTTATATATATTTTTATAATAAATAGATTGCTTATACATTCTGTAAGAAATGTACAACAATCTTTAAATACGGGGAAATCTAAATATATATTGAAAATATTAATAAATAGGTGATAAAAATGACAAAAAACCTAAGAACAGTTAAGACTACAATAATAACGGGTATATTATTGATTAGTATTATTGCTGCAATGGCTCCAGCAATTTCTGCGGAAGGTCAAGTTATAGGTTTACAAAGCCTTGTTAATATAGATCCAGAAAGTATAGGTCAAATTAAGCCTCGTAGTGGATTACAGCAGGCTAATCTTAATATAAGCTATCAAGTTACAACGGGTGGTATTTTAGCTAGAGCAATTCTCCCATGGCTTAATGGCCGACAAGTTACAATTAACTTAGCAATTATTAGTACACCTTCATGGTGTCACGCACAGCTTATTGATTCAACTAAAACCACGACAGTTCCCACAGATGGCAGAGCAATTTCTTTAAGCGCAGCTATTTCTATATCTCTTGATGCAGATGCCCCTGCTTTTGGTGGCGGATACGTAAATGTTAGAGCAACAGTGCCAAAGATTA
The DNA here is from genome assembly GCA_002900535.1 of Thermoplasmata archaeon M9B1D. Classification (GTDB taxonomy): domain Archaea; phylum Thermoplasmatota; class E2; order DHVEG-1; family DHVEG-1; genus M9B1D. Next base: position 2,972 of record MUGC01000159.1, read on the forward strand.
GTTTTATACAGGGATTTGATAAAGAAATATCAGTTCCTTTTACCCCTCTGTATCTTGGTTTGATAAAGACAGAGACTACGGGTACTAATACAAAAACAATAGGGCCGATGGACACAGCAGTTTTTCCGATTAAAATCGAAAACCTTGGTAATGCCAGAACAAAGGTTTATCTAGCAGTAGATAATGTTCCTGATGGTTGGGTAGCTATTGTTGATGATTCAATAGTAGTTGATGAAGCTGCAGGCTCGACGGCTACAGCTTATTTAACTGTTCGACCACCTAAAGATTTTGGATATCATGATGATATATCAACAATTACTGTATCACTTGAGCCTGCTCGTGCTGAGGATACAACCGACCGTGGATCAGTTGAAACTGTAACAGTCAGTGTTGAAAGTAGAGGTTTTTCGTTTGTGGGCGGTGAGATAGTATTACCAATTATTATTATCATTGTCGCACTGCTATTCGTAGTATACTGGTTTATTAAAAGAATGCGAAAATGAGGAGTATTCTTCTCATTTTCTTAAATTTGAAATAAACTATATACAACAGCCAAAATGGGGGGACGCCCTTTATAAGATTTAGAATAAAATTAATAACCTCAATTGTTGTATTCTTTCTTTTATTTAGTTTTATTAATAACTGTTTTCTTATAAAAGTATCAGCCGAGGAAGAAAATGACGTTCAAGAATCTCCAGCACCCACAGTAGTG
>MUGC01000160.1 GCA_002900535.1 Thermoplasmata archaeon M9B1D
GAAACTCTTAGGAAAAAACTAACAAATCTCATTGATGAAGACACAGAAGCATTTAACGATGTAATGAAAGCATTCAAAATGCCAAAAGAAACAGAAGAACAAAAGAAAAAGCGTACTGCTGCCATCCAAGAAGGTTACAAAACTGCATCGATGGTTCCTTTTGAAACTGCCAAGACTTGCGCAGAAATACTTGATGTTGCAAAAGTAATTGCTGAAAAAGGAAATATAAACAGTGTTACCGATGCAGCGGTATCTGCTATTATGACAAAAGCAGGGGTTGAAAGCGCTGTACTTAATGTAAAAATTAACCTTGGGTCAATAAAAGATGAAAAATTTGTAAAAAAGATATCTTCAAATCTTACTCAAATACAAAATAACGTTGCAAAAAAAACCAATGAAATTCTTAGTATCGTTAATACTAAGATGTAAGGTTTTTACAAATTGTTTAAGTACATCCTCTTTTTTCTCTTTTTCTAATTATGAAATCAGACATTGAAATAGCAAGATTAGCTAAGCTTGAAGATATGAATATTATTGCAGATAAAGTGGGTATCAGAACTGAGGAGTTGATTCCTTGTGGTGGTTTTAAGGCAAAAGTTCATCCTAAAATTTTTGATAGAATTAATAAAAATAAAGATGGAAAGTTAATACTTGTTACTACTATTAATCCAACACCTGAGGGTGAAGGAAAAACCACTATGACTATTGGTCTTGGGCAAGCTCTTGCAAAGTTAGGTAAAAAAACTATGCTTTGTATTCGTGAGCCTTCTCTTGGCCCTACTATGGGTATGAAAGGAGGCGCTGCTGGTGGCGGCTATTCACAGGTTCTGCCTATGGAGGATATCAACCTACATTTTACAGGAGATATGCATGCGATAACAAGTGCACATAATCTTTTAGCAAGTTTGCTTGATAATCATATTCATCATGGCGATGAGTTTCATATCGATCCAAGATATATTGTCTGGCCACGTGTTATGGATATAAGTGATAGATCTCTAAGAAATGTTGTTGTTGGTCTTGGTGGCCCAAACGATGGTGTTCCGCATCAAGAAGAGTTTGCAATAACTCCAGCATCAGAGATTATGGCTATTCTTTGTCTTATTAAAGATTTAAATGATCTAAAGGAACGTCTTGGACGAATCATTGTTGCTTATACTTATGATAATAAACCCATTACTGCAAAGGATTTAAAGGCAGTAGGTGCAATGACTGTTTTGTTAAAAGACGCGATGAAGCCTAATCTTGTTCAAACAATCGAGGGTGTTCCTGCTTTTGTTCATGGTGGACCTTTTGCAAACATTGCTCATGGAACAAATAGTCTATTTGCTACAAAAATGGCGTTGAAACTTGCTGATTACGTTGTAACAGAAGCAGGTTTTGGTTCAGAGCTTGGTGCCGAAAAATTCTTCAATATAGTGTGTAGAACAGGTGGTTTAAAACCTGATGCAGTGGTAATGCTTGTGAGTATTAAAGCATTAAAAAGACATGGCAAGGGTGATGTTAAAGAAGGTCTTCCTAATCTTGAAAAACATCTGGGAAATATATCAATTTATGGGATACCAGTAGTAGTTGCAATTAATCATTTTATTGATGATACTGATAAAGAAATTAAAATCGTTGAAGAATTCTGCAAAACAAAAAATGTACCCATTGCAGTTGCAGATATATGGTGTCATGGTGGAGAAGGCGGAATTGAACTTGCGGGAAAACTAGTAAATCTAATTCATAATAATCCTTCAAATTTCAAGTTTTTATATGATGTAAATTTACCTGTGAAGGAAAAAATAGAGATAATCGCAAAGAAAATGTATGGCGCAAGTCGTGTTGTTTATACAGTTGCTGCCGAACGTGATGTAAAATTGTGTGAAGAACTTGGTTTGGATAAGCTTCCTATATGTGTGGCAAAAACACAGTATTCACTTTCAGATGACTCAAAATGTTTTGGAAAACCTGAAGGTTTCAAAATAACAGTCCGTGAGATAAAATTCTCAGCCGGAGCAGGTTTTTTAGTTCCAATGACGGGGAAAATTACAACTATGCCTGGTCTTCCAGCAAAACCAACTTCTGAGAATATTAACATAGATGATGAAGGAAATATTACGGGGCTTTTTTAAAAAATAAAGATAATTTCATATAGCAATAACCCGATGCATTTTTGGGAGGTCGGTGTTTGTGACTGAAGAGGATATCAAATCTCATGTAGATGATATTATGAATGCTCTCAAAGAAGAATCTAAAGACAATATTTCAAGAAAGGAAGTTGAAAATGAACTTGAAAAATTTATTGAGTATGGTGTTCCAATCGATCAGGCCAAACAAACTCTAATTAAAAAATATGGCGGAGTAGCAGTTCTTACAAGTTCAACACCTGGAGAAAGAATAATGATTGCCGATCTAAAACCAAATCAACCTAGTGTTAAACTTTTGGGTCATATCATCGCAATTAACCCTAAAGAAGTAACTGTCAAAGGTGAAAATCGAACTATCTATTACGGCATTCTTGGTGATGAAAGTGGAACCATTCCATTTACATCATGGGGTAGCATAAATGTAGAAAAAGGAGATGTTGTAGAAATTTCAAATGCGTATACTCGTGAATGGCAAGGTGCTGTTCAGCTTAATTTTGGGGACCGGGTACAAGTTGAAAAAACAGATAAAAGGAAGAGTTGATGTTACTGCACGTATCCTTGAAATAAATTCTCACGAAGCTGATGTTAATGGTGAGCCGAAAAAAGTTTTTTCAGGAATTCTTGCAGATGAAACGGGCAAAGCCCAGTTTACTTCTTGGCATGATTTTAATATCAAAAAAGGCGATGTTTTTCGTATAACCGGAGGATATGTTAAATCCTGGAAAGGCATTCCTCAGCTTACTTTTGATTCAGCAGCTTCCGTTAAAAAACTTGAGAAAAGTAAAATCTCAAAAGATGATCTTGAATCTAATAAGATGCCTTTGCATGTATTAGTTGAAAAACGTGGAGCACTTGATGTCCAAGTTCAAGGAACGGTTATTGATGTTCGTGCTGGCTCTGGTCTTATAACCCGTTGTCCTGAGTGTAAACGCGTGATCCAAGATGGTATATGTAGCCTTCATGGAAAAGTGGAAGGCATAGCTGATATCAGGATTAAACTAGTGCTTGATGACGGGACAGGTGCCGTTGGTGCAATTCTAAACAGAGAAGTAACTGAAAGAATAATTGGCATGAATCTAAATGATTTGAAAAAAATGAAACAAGACGATATTCTTGAAATGATTAACAAGCTGCTTATTGCAAATAAAATAAGTCTGAAGGGAAATGCGTTAGGTGATGAATTTGGGACCAGCATCATAGCACAAGATGCTAAATTTGTTGATATCGATCTTAAAGATGAAGCTGAAAAACTTGCAAATGAGCTGGAGGACTTACTATGAAAAGAGAAACTGCTTGGAGAGTTTTTGCAGGAGAATATAATGATTCATCTTTCGAAATTAAAGGCGAAGGAGAAATGACTCCATCTTACGTTGTTACTCCTCTTGGTGCAAAAGTAAATCGATTGTTTTTCATCGGAGTTCTAACTGATGTTGAAAATATATCAGAGGGAGGCGATCTTGTTCGTGCTCATGTTTCTGATCCAACAGGTGTTTTTACATTATACTCTGGTTCTTACCAAAAAGAAGTAACAGATGTTTTGGCTAATATCGATGCTCCTGCATTTGTAGCAGTTGTTGGAAAAGTAAGAACGTACACACCTGAAGAAGGTACTATGTATGTTTCAATTAGACCTGAACGTATTATGGAAGTTGATGCAAATATTCGTGATAATTGGATACTTGAAACCTGTAAAAATACAAAAGATAGAATTTATGCAATAGTTGAAGCAATGAAAATGAATGAATCAAATGAGCATGCGTTAAAAAAACTTGGTTTTAGTAAAGAACTATGTGAAGGAGTTATCTACGCCTTAAATAATTATAAAGATATTGATTTGAACAAATATGTAAGGCTTATCCAAGAGTCTTTACAGTATTTAAGACCTGATAAGGAGTCACTTCCAGAAATTACAAAAGATGAAAAGCTAGATGTAGAAGAGCTAATGCAAGAACCTGAAGAAGAGCAATCTACAGATGAAACTGATGAACCAACAGATGTTAAGAACAAACAAATCGAGAAAGAGGAAAACGAAGAAGATTCTGCAGAAACTGAAAACACAGTTCTTGAAATAATTAAAAATCTAGAAGGTAACGAGGGGGCTGCTTGGGATACGATTACTGAGAAATGTGAAAAAAAAGGTTTAGATAAAGATACAGTAGAGGAAGCTCTTACAAGTTTAATGGATAAAGGATTAATTTATGAACCAGTTTTGGGTACTATTAAAACGACCTAAATTTTTTCTAATTTTATAATCTTGTTTTTTTATACCATATATAGGCTATTGGGATAGAGACTAATATTGCGATTACAACTCCAATTATCAGCATATTAAATAATGCGTCTGGGTCTACGTAATATTCTTTCAGTGTTAATCTTCCTAGATATGGGCTCATCAATGGATAAGGATCTTGAATATTTCCACCACTTATTTGGTACGGTGTATCACCGATAGCATTGTTATTTCTATCAGTTCCATTGTAATTATCCCAGTAATTACCCTGCTCTAAATTTTTATTGTAAAAAAGGTTATTACTTTCGCAATAAACATGATAATAGGTATTGTTGATGAAGTTATTATAATACAAAGTGTTATTTGTAGATTTTATATGAAAAATTATTCCTCGTTCATTGTTAATTATAGTGTTATTTATTATTAAATTATTCGAGCTGTTTTTTAGATAAATACAAGATTGCGTATGTTGGGTTAGATAATTGTTATAAATTTTTGTGTTTTGGCTATTGTTTAGCAAAATACCATAGCCACTATTATTTTTTATAATATTTCCTGAAAGTATATTATTATTTGATAATATTTCTATACCAATCCCATAATCATAAATCCATGTTGGAGATAAAATATCGGTTGTATCAATTGTTGGTAACAAGTTATTTTTTATTGTAAAATTTGAAATAATCACATTATCAGCTAAAATAACAATTAAGCTTTTAGAAATAGATTGATTTGGTAAATAGCATATATTTGTATTTTCATTGTTTTCGCCTATTAAAGAAATAGATTTATTAATAAAAAAGTATCCTGTGTATATCCCGCTATAAACATAGATTTCATCTCCATCTGAAGCATTATTTAGTGCTTCTATTATTGAAGTATAATCTTTATTTCCATCATCATCTACATAAATTATTCTTCCTTTTGTTTTTTGACATATAACAATATTTGAATTAATTTGTAAAAAAATAATTCCAAGAGCTATTATGAATGCTGAGATGGCAATTTTTTTCATTAAAATTCTGTAATAATATCTGCAACTTATATTTTTGCAATATTTCCATTATGGCTTTTTTACAAGATAGCTTTAAATATTTTAATTTATAAAATTTTTATATTAGTGGATGGTAAAAATGGAAATAATTAAAAGATATAAACAGAGAAAAAAATTCCCCTCATTGTATGATGCATTTGAGTTAGGTGATAGAGTAGAAAGATTATATAAAGACATTTATGGTAATAGTAAGGAGTATAAGGGAATCATCCTTGCCATCGATAAAAAAGGTATAGAAATTTATTGGGATACAGAAGATGGAAAATATAAGCCTGGAGAAATGAATATCGATTTTACCCGTCTAGAAGCAGACGAAGTTTTTAAAGGAAATAATAAATACTCACCAGTAAGAAAAATCCATCGATAGGTTAATATATATTTAACAATATCTACCTATATACATGATAGGTAGAAATAATTGTAATATACTAGTAAAAAACATTAGTTGGGAGAGAAGGGAGGTATATGGTAAATAGAGAGAGTCTTCCACTCATCGGTGCACTATTAGTACCAATAATTTTAGTGTCAATTATTTTACTTTATTTCTATGGTTATGATATCACTTTGTTTTTAAGAGAAGTCCCGATTATTTACTACATTATTATTTTCCCGATCGCGCTTGGCTTTTCTGTGGGAATTATTAAAATCATGAGATCTGAGTAGAATATAATATATAATAATGCAGTATAATAGCTAAAGTTTT
>MUGC01000161.1 GCA_002900535.1 Thermoplasmata archaeon M9B1D
AGCAATTCTTTTACATATTGCTTCATAAAGATACACTTTTTCGTTTACAAGCTTAGTTACAACATGACTGATGGTCACCATGTTTGATATCTATGTAATTGATAAATAAAAAACTTACTGATATTATTTGTTTCAAAATAAATTTAAATTGACACTTATTACATCAAATTGTATAATTATATTCAATAATAACATTATGATAAAATACGAATCAAAACTGATTTTTTTTTATAAAAACCAAACCGTAATGTTAATTTGAATTTCACGTGCTAAGGATAAACCAGGTGGAAAAAATGAAAAAAAGGAAAATTTCGACTATAGGGGTTGTTATACTATTTTTTGCAATATCCTTAAGTCATATTGAGGCTAGTGAAATTTCACAAATACCAGAAAATAAATCAATTTTAATTGAATTTGGAATCATTGATTCAGATGAAAAGTTTACAACAGAAGTATTATCCATAACAGAAAAAGACTTAACAGAATTAGAAAATGCACTTACATTGTTAATGAGCAAAACCGAATCAACAAGCGACTTCGATTGGAGCTTTTTAAGAAATCTGCTAGAAAAGATATTTGGAGAAGACAATTCTTTAATTGAAAGTATATTTGGAATATACTCTTCGTTAATAAAATCAAGAAATAGAGGTTTTGTAATTAGTAGCGGTCATGGAATAGATATCAGTCCTTTGAAAACAATATCTCCAAAAATACGAAAGAAGTTAGGATTTTGGTATTATAATTCAAACGGATTTAATGATGATAAAACAATTATTGTCAAACCAATTATTTTATCATCGAAAATATTGACAGGCAGACAAGTTGGGATAATGACCGGGTTCATTGGTATATATCTATCTGTCTCCAGAGGATTTTTATCAAATAACTATAAATTTTTCATGGGAACAGCAAAACATATCAATGGATTTGATCTTTCACCAGATACTTAAGAAATAATTTTAAAACTCTTTTTTTTCTTTAATTATTTACAGAGATTAACCATAATTGCAATCTGTGCCCACATACGATTTTCTGCTTCATCAAAGATAACAGATTGCGGACCATGTGCAACGTCTTTTGTCACTTCATAATCATAATAAGCAGGGAGGCAATGTAAAAATATCGCGTCAGGTTTTGCAAGGCTCATTAATTTTTTATCGATAGTATATCCGTTGAAATCTTTCAGTCTTTGCACTTTTTGCTTCTCATCTCCCATGGAAACCCAGGTATCAGTTGCAACAACATCAGCGTCCTTGGTACAGCCCTCTATTTTATCTGTTATTTCTACTTTGGTGCACATCTTTCTTGCCTCGTTAACATAAAAATCATCAGGCCAATAGTTCTTAGGTGAAACTATTTTAATACTCATGCCCACAATTGCACAACCAAGTAGATACGAATGCGACATATTATTTGCACCATCACCAATATATACAAATTTTAAACCATTTAATTTTCTTTTATGTTCTTTAATAGTCATTAAATCTGTTACTACCTGACATGGGTGTTCTTTATCATCTAAACCTGAAATTACTGGAATGGTTGCATATTTTGCAAACTCTTTCATAGCCTTGTTACTAATAGCTCTATACATAATTAGATCTACATAACGAGATAAAACCAAAGCAGTATCTTCTATTGTTTCCCCACGACCAAGTTGAATGTCGTTTTTACTCAGAAATATTGCATGTCCACCAAGTTTTGTCATACCTACTTCAAAACTTACACGTGTTCTAGTACTACTTTTTTCAAAAATCATACCAAGGGTTTTACCCTTTAAAAGCTCTATATTTTCGCCTTTTTTAGATGTTTTTTTAAGTTTAATTCCTAGATCAATAATTTTTTCAAGCTCATCTTTTACATCAAGCATTGATATAAGATTTCGTTTCATGGAATCAGGAAATAATTTTTTCTTCTTTAAATCTATCGTATTGCAAACTGATTTTTACGATAAAACAAAAGCAACATAGAAAGCAACAATGAAGGAACACCAAGAACGACAAAAGGCATCCATATGCCATAAATATCAGATAGAACGCCACTGAGGAACAAAACTATAGTCCCACCACCAAGTTGTAACGTAAATACGATACCAAAAGTACCACCTTCTGATGATTCTTCAGTTACTTCAGATATAAAAGAAGCCAAAGCAGGATACGTCAAAAAAACTGAAATTCCAAGTAAAACCATTAACAATATAATTATGAAAACATTGATATTAACAGATAGGACTAGACAAGCAACACCTGTTATAAAATAAGAAATCATAATTACATTTTTTCTACCAATATATGATTGAATCCTGCTATAAAAAAATGAAATGATGCATCCGATACCTACCCATATTGCAGCAATAAAACCTATATATTCAAGAGAAAGATTTGTTTTTTCATCTAAAAATAAAGGTAAATAAGTTACAATTAAGCCCCATGCAGAACCACTTATAATAAAAGAAGGAATTAGCAATTTAATCTTCTTTAAAAGAAGTAAACCTTCTTGAATTTTTTCTGAGATTTTTAGTTTTTTATATGTTTTTTTAACAGTTAGAAATTTTTCATCTACATTTCTTGTAGTAAACATCCCAATAAGTACAACAAGCGCTGCAGCAAAAGACCAGAGATATAATGGAAATTGCCAACCTCTAATCTCTGTTAAATACAATGTTGTCATTAGAGCAAGAAAAGCACCTAAATCAGCAGAACCACTTTGTATACCCATTGCCCAATCTAATCTTTCTTTTTTAAAGGTTCTTGAAATCCATCCTATTCCAATAGGATGAAAAAAACTAACTGAGATTCTTAAAAAAATTAAAAATATTAGGAGTGTGAAAAAATCTTCAGTTTTTACTAAAACAAAAAGTGAAATACTAATCAATAAAATCCCAAATGATAGTAATGTCCTAAAGTTTTTACCATCTGAGGATCTTCCAATATATAATTGTGTAATTAAATGAATAAAAAGACTTATACTTGTTATCAACCCGATTTGTGTGTAATTTAGATTGTAAATATCTTTAAAAATTGGGAAAAGCAAAGGCACGACTGATATAGCCCCATCATTTAGTGCATGGTACATGCATACTGTCGAGAGTATACTGTATTTATCCTTCATGGGCTAATTCTCTTGACTTGAATATTAATTTATTTTATATTAATTTTCTATAAAAAATAATTTCACAATATTTTATAAACAAATTTTTTATATAACATTTGAAAAAATGGGAGTTAAAATAGGTGAACTTTTCAAAGAAGAAAAAATAAGTTTTACCGATCTTCATGATAGAGTCATAGTAATAGATGCATACAACGTGCTTCATCAGTTTTTAGCAAGTATACGCCAGCGAGATGGTACACTTTTAAAAAATTCACGTGGGGAAGTAACCTCACATATATCAGGTCTTTTTCATAGAACTGCGAATATGATAGAAGCAAAGATTAGACCAGTTTATTCTTTCGATGGGAAACCTCATATTTTGAAAGCAAAAACACTTGAAGAAAGAAATAAACGTAAAAAACTTGCAGAAAAGGAATACAAAGAAGCAATAGAAGCAGGTGACATTAAAAAAGCAAAAACTAAAGCACAGCAAACAGGAAGACTTACAGATGAAATGATTAAACAAGCTAAAGATTTGCTTGAAGCACTTGGAAT
>MUGC01000162.1 GCA_002900535.1 Thermoplasmata archaeon M9B1D
AGGAAAAAATCAATATCCATATTATCTTTAAGGTAAGTATCTTTAGCAATTGATCCAACAAGTTCAACAGTTACAGGTAAATTCCTCTTTTTTACCTCTTTAACTAATATTTCATTTATCTCATTTACAATTTCTTTAATCCTCTTTCTATAATTCATTGTAGGCGTAACTTCCTCAACTACCTGTTTTTCAATGTCTCTTTTAATCATCTCACATCATCCTTGATATAACGACGCAATATGAATATTACCCCTAATGATAATAAAACCCCAGTAATCATATCAATTACCCAATGAATTGAAAGATAAATAACTGATATTAATACTGATACCATTACAAAATATCCAAAATATCCAAGTTTTTTATTACCTGTAAGACTAAAACAATATGCGATAAGAATAGCCATCGCAGTATGAAGAGAAGGTAAACAATTATTTTGAGTCGTAGTTAAATAAAAAAAACTTTCAATAGAAGGAATCACAGTTTCAAGCGCAGATTCAACACCATAAAAAGAGTAAACATTCGTAATAGGTAAAAATAAATAAAAAGGCAAAGAAACCATATAGATTAACAAAAGCCCATATGCTAAAAATTTCAAAGCTCTCTTTTTCCTACCCAAAATAAAATAAAGCGGTGAAAACCAAAGAGTAAACGGATATACAACTATATAAATTAAAACAAAATAATATAACAAGACAGGATTCCAATGCTGAGAAAACCAATATACAAAACCATTTTCAATATTTACTAACGCATATGCATAATTATAACCAACTAAATCAGTAGCAACAGGGTCAATAAATTTTACCTCCATCAGATGAATTACAACTACACCTAAAATAATCAAAACAGATTTAATTTGACTCATAAAAAGATTTATTATTACATTAACATCCAAAGGTATTTTTTTAATTGAACCTTTTGGCATTAAAAAAAACACTACGAAAAACAACAATAAAACATTGAGTATTCCAAAAACAACCAACCAAAGCATTATTTTTCTCCTATTTTTACTTCTTTTATTGTCGTATAAATTGGACCCTTAGGTGTCAACTCACTTTTCTTTAACTTGATAGATTTAACATCTATATTTCCAAATTCAACATCACTATACTTATTAATAATTTGCAATAATCTATCCTTGTTTTTTGCAGATTTAACTCTACCAATTGTAAGATGTGCAGAAAACTTTCTTTTTTCTTTTTCAAAACCAAATTTAGAAGTTCCTTCATCTATACTACTCGAAATTTTTCCAAGGTTTTCAATGTTTTCTATTCCTATCCAAATAACTTTAATATAGTTATAATTTGGAAAAACACCTGAACTTTTTAACACTATATTAAAAGGATTTATATTTTCACATGATTTCTTAATTACTTCCTCAATATTATCTATAAGCGCCTCCTCAGTATCACCTAAAAATTTAAGTGTAATATGAATATTTTCTGGCTCAACAAGTTTTACATCTGCCCCTGAATTTATAATATCCTTTTCAAACTCAAGAATTTTTGAAAAAACAGGAATGTCCACAGCAATAAACCCTCTAAATTTTACCATTTTACCTTTGACCTCTTAACTGCTAATATTACAGCCGTATAAAACCATTTTTTAAAATTCTGATAACAGCTGTAAAACAATCCTTATAAAACACTATTTTCAAATTATACTAAGTGTGTGGGCAAATATGAATTTATCTAAAACTAGAGGATGTATTGATCTTATTCGGCCTTTTACTTTACTAGCACCTATTATCGTATCGATTTGCATCATGATTGCTAGTTTTGTTTACTCTAAAATTACTGATGATTTTCTAACAGTATTTATTACAAAAATTATTCCAGCAACTTTTTCTCTTGCAATACTTAACGGTGCCTCTAATGCTCTTAACCAGGTAACAGATCTTGCAGCAGATAAAATATCAAAACCTTATCGACCTATTCCTCTAGGCGTAATTTCTAGAAATGAAGCTTTATCATTATCTATGCTAATGTATCTACTTGCATTCTTACTATCATTGTTCGTAAACCTCTGGTTTATCTTATTTGTATTTCTCATATCAGTTTTCACTGTTACTTATTCGCTACCACCCAGAGTTAAAGACAAATTATTTATCAACCAGCTATGGTTAGGTACTCCTCGTGGACTACTTGGGATCCTTGCATCTTGGAGCGTTTTTGGAACTGTATTACATCCTCTACCTATTACAATAGGAATCATTGCTACAGTATTTTTAATCGGTGGTTCAATTACAAAAGATATAACCGATAGTCACGCTGATAAAAAAACAGGCACAAAAACTCTAGTTAATACCTATGGTATTAAAAGAGCAGCAATAATAGCTCTACCATTCATGTTTTTTCCTTTCGCATTTATTCCAATGTTTATACATGCAGGACTCTTAGACATACAATTTGGACTTTTAACACTACTTGCAATACCATCCTTTTTTGTATTTTACTTAATGATAAGGGATAAAGACAAAACTAAAAGATTAGAAAACACTTCTTCTTGGGTTTTAATGTACATAACCTATTTCTTTTTAGCAATAGGTTTTTCTATTTTAACAATAACAGGCCCATTTTTTTAAAATTTTTTCTTTGTCACCCTCCACTTATCATATGAATAACAGAAATCTTAGAATTATCAGGAACAATAATTTCAGAAAAATTATCTCTTGGAACAACTTTTTCATCTATTTTTACTACAACAAGTGGAAAAGTATATCTCATTCTTCTTAAAAGATGCTGAATTGTTTCATCTTTCACCCAGTCAACTTTTCTACCATTGACCTCAATGCTCATTTATCTTCTCCTAAAAGTAATTCTAAGACTATGTTTGCCTCCCAATTAGCCATTAGAGCAACACGAGGAGCCATAAGTACATCATCATCACTGGAACGAGCCTGTTCATCCTGACAAATATAAAGATTACCAATACGTTTTGTCTCTATTCTATCAGAATTACCATAACCTGCTACACCACTACATGCAACAAGAGGTTTATCTGGTAACTTTTGCATGATTTCTTCGATAAAAGAAGTTTTTGCCAAAGCACTATCAAGCGCTTCAACAATTACATCAGCATCATGAAAAGGTTCATCCATAGAACCTACTGTAAGTTTTTGATTAAAAATATCTATTTTCAACCATGGATTAACTTTATTAATATTTTCTTTTAAAGCTTCAACCTTAACTTTCCCAATTTGATCACGGAAATAATACTGCCGAGTAAGATTATTTTCTTCCACACTATCAAAATCAACAAGTATAAGTCGACCTATACCTGCACGAGCAAGTGATATAGCAGCATTAGAACCTAAACCACCAACACCAGCTATACCAACACAGCTTTCTTTTAGTTTTTTTCTTATTTTTTCAGCTTTCTCAATGTTCATAATATTCTACCATTTCTCCCAGTATTTAGGATCAATGCTGGGTGGTTTTTCACCTTTAATGTATTTGCCACACCATTTATTAAGACCTTTCCTTTGATCCTCCTCAATTGCTCTCTGAAGCATACTAAGCATTTTCTCATCAGTAAAACCAAGTTTTTTCATTTTTTGAGGACTAGGCACACCATTTGGTGTCCAACCACGTCGGAAATATACAGCATCAGCAAGTTTCTGATATTGATCT
>MUGC01000163.1 GCA_002900535.1 Thermoplasmata archaeon M9B1D
GAAATGAAAAAAAGACTCAAAGAAATGGGTGAAAAAATCGAAAACTATCAATGGTATTTTGATTTAAGAAGATATGGCTCAGTTCCACATAGTGGTTATGGCCTAGGTGTCGAACGGGTTATAGCATGGATCTGCGGTCTAGATAATATAAAAGATTCAATACCATTTCCACGTACTGTTCTAAGATTTAGACCCTAAGGTTGAATAAAAATGAAAGTAAATGCTTATGTAAAGATTCATGGCAAAGTCCAAGGAGTCTGGTTCAGAGCAAGTATCAAACAAAAAGCAGAACGACTTGGTTTGACTGGTTGGGTTAGAAACACTGATGAAGGATGCGTTGAAGCAGTTTTTGAAGGAGGAGAAAAACAGGTTCAAGATATGATACAATGGTGCTATCAAGGTCCACCTTTGTCAAAAGTAAAAAACGTAGAAATAAAAAATCGAAATCCAACAAATAACTTTGATAGTTTCTCAGTTAAATATTAAAGATATTTTTTAAAAGCATTTACCAATTCATCATTAAAACCAATAAGAATTATTTTTTCAAAATTTTTTTCATATTCTCTAACAACTTTTATCATAACTTTTGCGGCATCATCTAAAAGAACCCCTCCAACGCCCGTTCCCATACCAGGTAGTGCTATGGTTTTAATCTTTTTCTCAGACGCAAGCCTTAAAGCCGCCCTAGTCGCAAATTCTACATTTTCCTTTTTTATCTTCATTGCGGGTTGTTTCATCGTTGGTGCATGAATAATAATTGAACAAGAAAGATTCCCAGAATCTGTAAAAATAGCTTTTCCAATTGGTATAGGTGCTTTTGAAACTGCTTCTTTTTCTATTTCTATTCCACCAACAAGTTTTATTGCTCCTGCAACACCACCGCCCATGTAGCCGTATGAATTTGCTGGATTTACTATTGCTTCGCAGTCAATCTTTGTAATATCACCTTTTTCAACAATGATTGCCATTGTAGTTTTATTCCTCTTTCCTTTTATTCTTTTTTTCTTTCTTTTTCATTTTTTCTTCTTTCTCTTTTTGTTTTTTCTCTACAAGCTCCTCTTGATGTCTCTTTTCACGTGTAAGTCCACCTTGAAGCACCCGCATTCTCGAATCTAATGCTCTTATTTTTTCTTCTATTCTTTTCCTTTTTATATTAAATTCTGCTCTTGTAATTTTACCTGAGTCAAGTTTACTTTGTAATAGAGTTATTCTTTGTTTTTCCTTTTCTATTTCTTTTTCTTTTTTTTCAATAGCTTTTTCTAATCTTTTTTCAAAGCTCATAATTATTTACCCCACAGTTTTTTCCTGTGTGCTTCAAAGGTAATATTTTCCTTACCTAAATATTCTGCGAAAGTTTTTACTCTTTTTTTACCAACTTCATATGGTTTTGGAAAAACTTCTTTATATCTGATATCTCTAAGAAGATGATGGTCCAGTATTATATCACAATCTAGCTTTTCTATTATTCTTACTAAATTATCCGATGCATCTTCAAGATCTTTATAGCTGAATTTCCATCCTAAAAAAATAGAGGCAGGGCCATCAATTATTAAAACATCGGGTTTTTGTTTTATGATAAATTCGGTTGCATTTTTAGTAACAGGTCCTTGAACATCCGATGCATGTATAACTTTTTTTTCGTCATCTTCTAAAACAGTCATGATTACATAACCTAATCTAACATTTTCAGGCCCATGAAAAAAAGGTGGTGAAAAAGTAATTTTTGTTTCACCTATTTCATGCTTCGTGTTATCGCAATAAATTAATTCGCACATGCTGTCTACCATTTTTTTGAAATCTGCTCCACGTTGTTTTTGTGATTTGTTGATGTTTTCAGATATGTCTTTTACAAAAACTTTTTTTCCCTTATAAAAAACCTCATTTGGATCATAATGATCATAATGATAGTGAGATATAGTTAAAATATCACATTTTTTGGCAATTTCTGAAATCTTATTTTTCGTTTTATAGAGCATTTCTAATTCTTTTTGGTGTGGTGGTAATCCATATCTTTTAGGTCCAAGTGCTGCTGATGGATCTATTAAAATTTTACAATCTTTTGTTTCAATGTATGTAGCCATTGATCTAACGCCAAGAGAATCTGATGAAATTGGTATAATCTTCATACTTTTCCAGTTGTAAACAAATAGATTAGATAAAAATATATCTCACAATGATTTAGAAAATCTAAGCATATTTTCTTTAATTTTTTAGTACAAATGCGGAATCCCGCGTTCGATTTCGTCTATGTCTGTGTAAAAGGTTATTGACTCGTCGCATTTTTCACAGTAAAATTCTATAATTATTTTTGAGTTAAGTCTTTTAATGGGGATTTTTTTCATTGGTGCTCCGCATTTGGAACAGCTATGATTACGACTCATCCTCTTTACCATATATATTAGCTTTTTTTAATATATAAATTTATTGTTAAAAAATTAAACAAAAATCATTTTATAGATAAAGATTTTATAAATTCACTATTTCAAAAATTTTTTTTATAAATATTAAATTTCCTTTTAAAAATAACTTTTTCTTTGTATACTATTTTAAAAATCCTATGATAAGGAATCATTGAAGAGGATGTTTCCATAAAAGATCTTTCAAGTTTTACAATTTCTCTACCAGAAATAATCTTAGTATCATTTGGTGCACCACGATGAACATACCAAATTTCGGCATTATCTAAATTGCAATTTTTTTTCCACTTTAACTCATTTAGTATAAGTCTAGGATTTTTCATAATTAAATTAACTGTCTTACATTCTCTAAAGTTTTTAATAGATGTTTCTTACCATCGCCTTCTACAACCGATTCATGACCTGGATAAAGATTTATAACATCAAGTTTTGCAATTCTTTCAATTGATTGTTTTAACTTATTAACATCCCCACCTGGGAGATCATATCTGCCAAAAGAACCATATGAAAATACTGTATCTCCTGAAAAAATTGTTTTACTATATTTGCTATATAAGCAGATACAACCTGGAGTATGACCCGGTGTATTTAAAACAGTGAAATTTTCATCGCCTATCAATATGTTATCATCCTCCTCTAATTTAATATCAACATGCATTTTTGGCATTTCCCCGCCAAGCATTCTTGCAAAATAACTATCTCCTTTTTCAATTTTATTAGATGCATATGTATGGGCAAATATCCTTGCATTTCCATTTGTAAAATTATATATTTCTCTCACTCCACCACAATGATCATAATGTTCATGAGTAAGAATTATTTGATTAACAATTTCAGGGTTTATAAACTCTTTAATTTTATCTGTTACATATTGACTATGCAACCCTGTACCGCAATCAATAATAGTTGGATTTTTTCCTAATATTAAATAAACATTGGAATCGTATTCAACTCCATAAATATAATAAACTTTCATATGCCAAAAAATAGTAAATGCTTTGATAAATCCTTCGTATGTTTTTTTAATATTAATGATGGGATATCTAGTCCTTTAACTTTACTGTCTTGAAGAAAAATACTAAGCTAAATAATACTATAGTGGGCCTGCCCGAATTTGAATCGGGGTTTCTAGCTCCCAAAGCTAAAAGGATGGACCAAGCTACCCCACAGGCCCGATAAGTGTCAGGAATTATAATCCAATATTTAAAA
>MUGC01000164.1 GCA_002900535.1 Thermoplasmata archaeon M9B1D
TAGCACTTTCATTAAGAATATTAACAGCATTTGTAGAAAATGTGCTATTGTCTTCGTCGATAACACCAATGATAGGTGGTTCTTGTGATTGTTCTTGTATACCTGCTATGCTGCTACCCATCGTACCATAAATAAGTGCTAAGATAACAATTGGTAAAATTGTTGCTGGTGTGAGCAGTTCTTTTATTTCTTTTTTAATTATGTTTCCAAGTGCACTCATTTTTTTACCACCTTCATAAACACTTCTTCAATATTTTTTGCATTATATTTTTTCATAAGATCTACGGGTTTACCCTTTTCAACAATTAACCCTTCATCAATTAATGCAATTCTATCACACATATATTCAACTTCCAACATGTTATGTGAAGAAAGTAAAACGGTTGTCCCTTTCTTTGCTGTGGATTTTATT
The DNA here is from genome assembly GCA_002900535.1 of Thermoplasmata archaeon M9B1D. Classification (GTDB taxonomy): domain Archaea; phylum Thermoplasmatota; class E2; order DHVEG-1; family DHVEG-1; genus M9B1D. Next base: position 413 of record MUGC01000164.1, read on the forward strand.
ATGTTTCTTACTTCTTGAGCATTATTTACATCCAAGCCACTTGTTGGTTCATCAAGTATTGCAAGCCGGGGATCTGTCATCAATGCTCTGCCTACTAAAAGTCGTCTTTTCATACCTTTACTATATGTATCAACCTTGTCATTAATGCGCTCTCCAAGATCTGCGATTTGTACTCCTTTTGCAACCATATTTCTAACAGTTTTCGGATTGAAAAAATTTGCAATAAACTCTAGATATCCTTTTCCTGTAAGATTTTTATATGCACCAGCATCTTCAGGTAAATAGCTCATAATTTTTCTTACTTCTTCTGGTTTTTTTTCAAGATCAAAGCCCATAACGTTAATAGAACCATCTGTAAGCGTTAGAAGAGTTGAAATTATTCTAAGAGCTGTAGTTTTTCCTGCACCATTGGGACCAATTAATCCAAATATTTCACTCGAATCAATTGAAAAAGAAATCCCTCTAATGGCTTGTACTTTTCCATAATGTTTAACTAGGTTTTTAACCTCCACGGCAATCATAAATAATCTCTCCATAAGATTTTTTAATGAGTTTTTACAGCGGTTCCAAATGCAATTATTTCTGCTGCTCCACCCATAGTTTGAGCTGTTGCATATCGCATACCCACTACAGAGTCGGCTCCTATGCATTTTGCATCTTCTATCATTCGTTGCATCGCTGTACGTCTTGATTCTTCCAATAGTTCTGTGTACGCTTTTGATTCCCCTCCAATAATGTTTCGCCCTGCAGCACGGATATCTTTTCCAAGATGTTTCATTTGAACGCAACTACCGAATACAATTCCAAGTACTTCTTTTATTTCTCTTCCAGGTAGTGTATCAGTTGTTGTAACCATCATATTTTACCCATCATCCTTTTTGCTAATATTAATTCTTTTATTTGTATTCATAACCACATTTACTACATTTGTATGTTTTACCATCAAATCTAAGCTTGGGATTACCGCATTTTGGGCAGGTTCCAAGAACCCTTTCTTCAAGTGCTCTTATTCGTCCTAGTTCCCTTTCTGCAAGTTGAGATAAATTAATCCAAGGATTGTCTTTCCACCATTTCCAAATATCTTCACTAAGTGTGATTGTTACTTTTTTCATTAAAACTCCTTTCTTTCAAATAGAATAATTCCCAAACTCATTAGAACGATTGTGAAAATTACTCCTATTGCCAACACATATATAACTGGATCTTTGATGTCAAAAACAAATGGAACTATTGAAGGAATTGAGGATATATAATTACCTACAAAAATCACCAATACAACACCAACGAGAATAGATGGAGAAATCACTCCGAATAGAATTCCTGTAGCACTTGAAATTGCAATAACCGAAAAGGTCATTATTAGAGGGTCAACAAGATTTTGCGCAATAATGTCAATAGGTATCGATGATTGAAAAAAATCAACTGCTATACCAAGAGTTATTGCAAGAAGACATGCTATTGATACACAGATAAAAACTGCTAGAAACTTTGATACAACTAGATGCCAGCGTTTAAGAGGTCTAATTAAAAATAAATCATATACACGTGTGTCTTTTTCATTGATTATATTGACAGTAAGCATTACAGCAGCAAGAAGCCCTCCGATATTTGATACAAGAACGGCAGTAAGAGTAGATAGAGTACCATAGGCATCAGATAAGAAAAAATGAAGTATAAATGCCAATATTGGCAGTCCAATCCATAAAAATATCATAACCTTTGACTTGTAAAAACCTTTAAACTCATCTTTTAAAATTAATGAAAAACTCATTGATTCATCACTCCTTTTCTAAGATAAAATTGATATATTTCATCGAGTGTGGGACTTAATGGTGTTATACTTCTTATCTTACAGTTTTTCTCTATAAGTGTTTTAATAATTTCATCAATTATTTTATCTGAATCTGAAGTTTTTTCAATGTTTACTATAAATTTTTCTTTTGATTGTTCTATTAGTTTTTTTACTCCAGAGATTTTACTTATTTCATTGTATTTATCTGATTTTTTTGAAAGAATTATTTCTATTTGCTTTTCCTTTGAAAATTCTGATTTCAGCTCATCTAAAGATCCGATTTTTATCACGCGACCCCAGTCAATAATACAGATTTTTGTTGCAATATCTTGTAAATCTGATAAAATATGAGATGAAAAAAACACTGTTGTTCCATTTTTACTCAATTCTTTTAATATCTTTTTTACTTGATATCTACTATCAGGATCAAGTCCGCTTAAAGGCTCGTCTAAAATCAATAGACTAGGGTTATGTAATAACGCTTGGGCGATTCCAAGTTTTTGAATGGTACCACCAGATAACTTTGTGATTTTTTTATTTTTATATTTTATAAGACCTAAAAGATTTAAAACCTCATCAATTCGACTTTGAAGTTTGTCACTCTCTACACCAGATAGTTTTCCAAAGGTCGTAAGAGCATGATTTGCTGTTCGCCACTGTTGAAAACCAGCTTGTTGAGGCATGTAACCGATGAATCTGTGGGCCTTTTCTTTTTCTTTAGGTAGCTGATATCCGTTAATTGATATCTCACCACTTGTTTGATTTAAAAGACCTACCATTATTTTTATAGTAGTAGTTTTACCCGCGCCATTTGGTCCAATATAACCAAAAACTTCACCTTGCTTAATATTAAAAGAGATATTGTCAACAGCTAAAACATCTTTATATTTTTTTGAGATATTTTCAATTACAACTAAGCTTTTTGATGCAATAGTTTCAATTTTTTCTAAAATAATTTTACCTTCAGTTCCACAATTTGGGCATTTTATAAATATTTCTTCACCTGGATTTCCATCACATGTGAATATTTTACTACATTTCGGACAGCGAATTTTTTTCTCCATAATCTATCACTTTTTTAAATCTATTTTAATTGTACGCTAATTCCTACGACTATCAAAATCAAACCAATTATTATTAATACAATTGCTTTAAGTTTTGGTCCACCTGGTGCATTAATTATTCTTGTGAGTGCAGGTACAAAGAATGCTATTGCTCCAACTAAGGCTACTAATGAGCCAATAATTATTAAAACTGTGTTTACTTCTGCCATAAAAATCCTTATTTTAGTTTGACTGCTGTTCCATATGCAAGTATTTCCGCTGCTCCACCCATGATTGCAGAAGTCATATATCTTACGTTTATTACTGCATCTGCATTTAATTTCTCAGCTTTTTCTTTCATTCTTTTCTCCCCCTGCAATATTTCTAAATCCTGCTTTTATGTCTTTACCAATGCTCTTTGCTTGTACAGTATTTCCTCTTACTAGACCAAGGATTTCTTTAATTTCTTTTCCAATTATAAAATCTGTATTTGTAATTATCATGGTTCTAAATCCTCCTTTTTAATATCTTTCATTGTTTCTTTTGTATCTTTTCTTTGTTCTAGGACTATGGATATTATTAGAACAGCTAATCCAATTAAAATTATTCCAATGAAAACTTCTGAAATAACATCTAAAGATTCCATTAGATCTTCGAATCCAAGGTATAATCCATAT
>MUGC01000165.1 GCA_002900535.1 Thermoplasmata archaeon M9B1D
CGGCGGTTTAACGACTTCACCTGCTCTTCTTGGAGTTGGATGGATAATAGGTTCAAGAATAGCTTCTTATGTTTTAGTGGGAGGATTAATTGGATGGATAATTATCGCTCCAATTCTTGCACTTGCAAATGGTCTTCCTACCCCCACTCCAGAGTTTGCAGTGTTAGGTCCTTACCTTGGGGGGTTTTATACTATATGGGCAGAACAAGTAAGATTAGTTGGTGTTGGCGCAATGCTTGTTGGAGGCTTATGGGCCATATGGGCAATTAGAAATAACCTTGCTGGAAGCATTAAAGAGGCTGTTATTGGATTAAAAGGAGGACAGATTAGTTCAAAAAAAAGAACAGATCAAGATGCCAGCTTCAAACTTGTTTTCATATTTATCGTATTGATGATTATTCCTGTGTTTTTCTTATACTTGTGGCTCTCCGATATGTTTGGGATCTCTCTTATTATGGCAATTATTACCATATTTTTTGCGTTTATCGCTAGCGCTCTTGCAGGTTATCTAACAGGCCTTGTTGGTTCATCAAATATGCCTATTTCAGGAGTAACAGTCGCAGTTCTTCTTATTGTTAGTTTAATTATGTTAGGATTTGGTGTTACCGGTGTTGCTGGTATGGCTATAGTAATTTTTATTTCAGCAGTAATAGCTGTTGGCGGTTCAATTTCTGGAGATCTGCTTCAGTCGATGGCATGTGGTCAAATGCTAGGCGCAACTCCTAAAAAACTACAGATATCTATGACTTTTGGAGTTCTAGCTATATCTGGAGTTGTTGGAATCATAATAGGGGTCCTCCACAAAGCATTCAGAATTGGTAGTACAAAATTAGTAGCTCCACAGGCAGGTCTTATGGCAAGTGTTGTAAAGGGCGTTCTTGGTGGAGAGATGCTTTGGCCATTTATAATAGCAGGGATGATACTTGCTATTATACTAATTTTAATAGATCTGCCGATTCTTCCTGTAGCAATTGGAATTTACTTACCTTTTACTTTGGCCATCCCAATTTTTGTAGGTGGTGGAGTAAGATATTTTACAGATAAAATGTTTGAAAAAAGATTTGGATCAGCTGATGAGGAAGAAGTAAGTGATTGGGAGCTTGCAATAAAACAAACAGGTGTTAAACCTAAAGAAAAGGCTATTAGAACTGGTTTATTGTTTACAGCAGGACTTGTTGCAGGAGAAGCGTTAATGGGCGTAGTTATAGCGATTTTGGTTGTAGCTGGAGTAAATTTAGCAATTTTTGAAAGCGCTCCATGGATTCCAGGTTTGATTATCTGGTCATATATCGCAGTTTTACTTGCATATATACCAATTAGAGCCCAATTAAAAAGCAAATAATTTACAATAAAAGTTAGAAAAATTAAGAAATATTGATAGTATGGATTAAACTAATCTTGCTAATTCTCTTATCCTGTTATTGACTATGAATATCTCCATGACTGCTTTTAGTTCGTCGAGTTCTTGGCGGGTTCTTATTTCACTTGCAACTTTCATTTTTCTAATCACCTATAAAGTTATACTCTGTTATTATTAATATATAAATATTCCGTGATAATGTTTCAAAATGAAAAATATGTCAAATTCAAATTATCTTATAAATTAGTATATTTATTAAATATCTTAATTTTAGAAATGTATAAACATTAAATAACATGATTAGATTTACAGTAAAAAAATTAACAGGAATAATAATGACAGATAAATCATACAACTATGTATTAATCGAAAATAAATGGCAAAAGAAATGGTTCGATGAAAGAATTTACGAGTCAAAACCAATTGGAGACAAAAAATTCTTCATACATTTTGCATACCCTGGTGTTTCAGGTTATTTACATGTAGGCCATATGAGGGGATTTACATATTGTGATATAATTGCAAGATACAAAAGAATGACAAAACACCAAGTTTTATTTCCTGCAGGATTTCACGCATCTGGAATTCCCTCAATTGGTTTTGCAAAAAAAGTAGAAAGAAACGATCTGATTACCATCAATGCATTGAAAGAATATGGACTTAAAGACGATTTTATCAAAACACTGAGAGATCCAATAAAAGTTGTAGATTACTTTTCAAAAGTTTATGTTGAAGATTACTGGAAAAAATTTGGATTTTTGATTGATTATACAAGAATAATGAGTACTATATCTGAAGGGTATAAAAAGTTTATAACATGGCAGTTTTTGAAACTTAAAGAAAAAAATTTACTTATTCAAAAACCACATTTTGCACCGTTTTGTCCTAATTGTGGTCCTGTTGCAGTAGATAAATCAGAAACAGATATTTCAAAAGGAGGAGCTGCAGAAATACTTGAATTTACTACTATAAAATTCAAAATGCAAGATGGAACAATTCTTCCAGCTGCAACACTAAGACCTGAAACAATTTTTGGTGTTACAAACATGTGGGTTAACCCTGATGTAGAATATGTAAAAGCAAAAATTCAGGGAGAAATATGGATTATTTCAGAGGAAGCACTTGATAAAATAACCCATCAGATAGATGATGTAAAACCACTTAATGAAAAAATTAAAGGAAAAACCTTAATCGGTAAAACATGCAACATTCCTTTGGTTAACCGCGAAATACCTATTCTTTCAGGTCCTTTTGCAGACCCAGGTGTTGCAACAGGTATAGTAATGTCTGTTCCAGCTCATGCGCCATATGATTGGATAGCATTAGCTGAATCAGGAAAAGATATTGATGCGATACAAATAATCGATGTTAAAGGATATGGAACAAACCCTGCAAAAGAAGAGTGCGATAAATTAGAAATCAAATCGCAAACAGAGACAGAAAAACTTGATCTTGCAACTGAAGAGGTATACAAAAAAGAGTTTCACACAGGATACCTTAATGAAAAATGTGGTCAATACGCAGGAATAAAGGTTTCAGATATCAAAGACGAAGTAAAAAATGCTTTAATCGATGAAAACAACGCTGTTTTAATGAGAGAATTCTCAGAAGAAGTAGTATGTAGATGTGGAAGAAATGTTGTAATTAAACAAATACCTGATCAATGGTTCATAGAATACAGCAACAGAGATTTGACAGAAAACTCTAAATCTCATATTGAAAACATGAATATTTTTCCAGAGGAATACAAAAATGAAATGCCCGGAGTGCTTGACTGGTTTGATGATAGAGCATGCATACGTAAAGGCTCTTGGCTTGGAACAGAATTTCCATTTAAAAAAGGCTGGATAATTGAGCCGATATCAGATTCAACGTTATACCCTGCTTATTATATCATTTCAAAATATGTAAATGAAAACAAAATTAATCCCAAAGATATGAATGAAGACTTTTTTGATCATGTTTTTCTTGGAAAAGGAAAAGCAAAAGAAAAAATTTGGACTGATATAAAAAATGATTTTGAATATTGGTACCCGGTTGATATAAACCTCGGCGGAAAAGAACATAAAACGGTACATTTCCCTGTTTTTTTAATGAATCATGTTGCGATAATGCCTGAATCAAAAAGACCAAAGGGAATATTTGTACACTGGTGGGTTACACAAAAAGGTAAAGAAAAAATAAGCAAAGCCAAAGGTGG
>MUGC01000008.1 GCA_002900535.1 Thermoplasmata archaeon M9B1D
AACAAAAAAACAAATTGATACCAAAGGTTTAACCCAATTTGAAATAAACACAAATCTTTCAGAAGACATAATAAACATTGCAAACGGAGTTTTTTCACCATTAGAAGGATTTTTAGTAAAAAACGACTTTGAAAACGTACTAAATGAAAAAAGACTATCAAATGATACACCATGGACAATACCAATAATCCTTGATTTCAACAAAGAAGAAATAAACAACATAAAAGAGGGAGATACACTACTTCTAACAAACAAAGAAACAGGACTACAAGCATTAATAGATATAGATGAAATCTATAACTATGACAAAGGAACCTTAGCAAACAAAGTATATAAAACAATAAAAATAGAACACCCTGGAGTTGCAAATGTTTACAATATGAAAAATCAATTAATGGGTGGGAAAATTTCTTTATTAAAAAAAAATAAAAGAGAATACGATGAATACAATCTTACACCAAAAGAAACAAGGGTACTTTTTAAAGGAAAAGGATGGAGAGATATTGTTGCATTTCAAACAAGGAACCCGCCACATATAGGTCATGAATATGTTCAAAAAACAGCGTTAACATTTGTAGATGGGCTTTTTATAAACCCAATAATTGGTAAGAAAAAAATTGGAGATTTCAAAGACGATGTAATCTTAAAATCATATGAGACATTAATGAAACATTATTATCTAAAAGATAGAGCTGTTATGTCGATTCTAAGAACTAGTATGAAATATGCAGGACCACGGGAAGCAATACATCACGCTATTATGAGAAAAAACTATGGATGTACACATTTTATTGTTGGTAGAGACCATGCAGGAGTAGGAAATTATTATGGACCATATGATGCACATGAGATATTCAATGAATTTCCTGATTTAAGAATCATACCATTATTTTTCAGATCATTTTCACAATGTAAAATATGTGGAAGCATAGTAAATGATAAGATATGTCCACATGATCAAAATAATCATATAAATTTCAGTGGTAAAAAAATAAGAGAAATACTAAAGGACGGAAAAATACCACCTGAAGATATGATGCGAAAAGAAGTTGCGGAAACCATACTGAAATACGAACATCCATTTGTTGAATAAAGAAGGGTTTTTGATGTTTGAAGAATTAAACGGTAATGGGCTATTGATACATCATTGGGATACAGATGGATTATGCTCAGCAAAACTAATATTGGAACACTTAAAAGATAAAAAAATAATAAATGTGACACCAACCCTGGGAAACTATTATCTAACAGAGGAAGAACTGAACAAGTATTCAAAATATGATTTTGTGATCATTTCAGATATGTCGCTTCCTGAAGAAAACGTTTTGTGTCTTGCAGAAAATGCAAAAGTTATGATATTTGATCATCATCTTGGAAAAATAATCAAGGATGTGTTTCATCATAACCCTATAATAAAAGGTGAAAACCCTGATCTTTTTCCATCAGCAAGTTGGATTGTGAATGAATTTTTAGGAAATGATATCAACTTATTTGCAGTGTTAGGAATAGTTGGAGATCATGAACAAAAAATTAAAAACAATAAATTTTTTTCCAAAAAAATCGATGATTTCTGCAAAGAAAATAATCTAACATTTGAAGATTTACATAAAATGGTATATTTACTTGATACAAACTATAAAATCGGTGATAAAGAATCAGTTGAACAGGCACCACATCTTTTATTAAAAATACAAAATGGTGAAGAAATACTCAACAATGAAAAATTGAACAAAAACTTAAACAATTTGAACAGTGAGATAAATAAAATCTTAGGAATACCTGCTGAAAAAATAGATGATATCGTTTTTAAGAAAATAGATACATCCTACAATATAATTTCAACAATTACAAGGAGGCTTGCATGGGATAGTGGTAAAAATACACTTGTCATAAACACTGGTTTTTTTGATGACAAAGATCAGATTTATATGCGTAGTAAAAAAGATGCGACATCTATAATAAAACGTGGTAAAGAGTTAGGTTTTAAATGCGGAGGGAAAAAAGAAGTTCTAGGAGCAATAGTTCCAAAGGATAAAACCAATATGTTTATTGAAGAAATAATTTTATTTTTAGAAAACAAAAAAGGAGGATGAAAAAAATTATGAAAACTGAACAAAAAGCTACAAATGTTACATGGCATGAGCATAAAATTGACCGACTAGATAGAGAAAAACTGTTGAATCAAAAGGGTGTTGTACTCTGGTTTACAGGTTTATCTGGTAGTGGAAAAAGTACAATTGCTAATGAAGTTGCATATAAGCTACATCAAATGGGTAAATTATCATATGTTTTAGATGGGGATAATATTCGTCATGGTCTTAACAAGAATCTTGGTTTTTCTCCAGAAGATCGGGATGAAAACATTAGAAGAATTAGTGAGGTTGCTAATCTTTTTGCTGACGCGGGAGTAATTGCCTGTACTGCTTTTATTTCTCCTTATAGAAAATTACGTAATTTCTGTAGAGATTTACTTGGTCCTGGGAGATTTTTAGAAGTTTATTGTAAAGCAAGTCTTGAAACCTGTGAAAAACGGGATCCAAAAGGGCTTTATAAGAAAGCACGTGAAGGTGTAATTAAAGAATTTACTGGTATTTCTGCACCTTATGAGGAACCTGAGAATCCTGAAATCCTTATTGATACTGATAAATACAACGTTGAGGAAAGCGCAGATATTGTAATTCAAATACTTCGAAAGCAAAATATAATTTAAAAAATGTGTTTGGAGAAAATTTAATGGTCCTGGAAAAGGATGTAAACTATATAGTTTCAGGTTTAGAAAGATCTGGTACATCTTTGTTAATGCAAATATTAAAAGCTGGAGGTTTACTAATTGGTTTTGATGAATCAAGATCTGCTAATGATAGCAATCCAAAAGGTTATTATGAGCTTGAAGGTGGAAAAATAATAAATAGACTTATAGATGGAAATTTTCCCCTTGAAAAATACAGAGGAAAATTCATAAAAATAACAGCTTTTGGTTTGAAATTTTTGCCACCAGGGAAATACAAAATCATTTATTCAGAAAGAAACATAGAAGAAATCCTTGATAGCATGGAAGAAATGATGGGTAAAAAAGATTTAAACCGAGATGCAACAAAACAGGCTTTTGTAAAATTAAATAATATGATCAAACAGCAAATACGCAAAAGAAAAGACATAGAGCATATAATTATAAATTATAATCAAACGATATCAAATCCAAAAAGCAATATAAATAAAATAGCAGATTTCCTAAATCTTTCTGAGAAAACACAGAGTAAAATGATGACTGCTATTGATAGTAGATTGTATAGGCAAAGAAGAAACTAAAATTCTAATAATATGAAAAGAAACAAAGAAGATCAAAAAAGGATTTTATCAAATAAAAATATTTTCTTTCTTTTGTTAGCTTTTGCAATAATAATAATTTTTTATTTTATGCCGACACCTGAAGGTCTTACTTTTGAGGGGAAACTAATGCTTGGGATGCTGATAATGGCAGCGATTCTTTGGGTGACAGAACCTATACCATTACCTGCAACAGGATTGCTTATCATGATAATGCAACCCATCCTGGGGATATTACCTGCAAAAGATGTTTTTTCATCATTTGGCAATCAAGCAATTTTCTTCTTAATCGGTGCTTTTATTATTGCAGCAGCAATAGAAAAACATGGCCTGCATCGTAGAATAGCTTTAAGATTTCTGAGATTTTTTGAAAAAAGCCCAAGAACGTTTACATTTGGTATAATTTCTTCATGTGCATTTTTATCTTTTGTAATGCCAGAACATGGAGTTGCAGCGTTGTTTCTACCAATAATTGTATCGATTCTTGTCGCTATGAAAATAGTACCACGACAGAGTAACTTTGGAAAAATAAGTATGCTTTCTGTTGCATATGGATGCTCAATTGGAAGCCTAGGAACACTAATAGGTGGTGCAAGAAACCCGCTTACCATAGGAGTACTATCAGACATTGGTATAAATGTTAGCTTCTTTGATTGGATGATCTATGCAATCCCAGTAGTCTTGATATCATTACCATTAATCTGGCTTGTGTTACAGTTTGTATTTCCTATAGAGATAAAGGATATTTCACTTGCAAAAAATGAAATCAAAAAACAAGTAAAACTTCAAGGTAAAATTAATATTAAAGAACTAACAGTACTTGGAATTCTAATAATTACTGTTGCGCTTTGGATTATATTTTCATCATCAATATTTTTTGGACTCGGAGTTATAGCAATTTTAGGAAGCATTCTACTATTTGTTACAGGATGCGTAAAATGGGAAGATATCGAAAAAAGAGTACCATGGGGAATAATACTACTATATGGAGGAGCAATAACGCTTGGAGAAGGAATAATAAGCACAGATGCAGGAAATTGGCTTTCAAATCAACTTTTCTACCTTGTGGGTAATAACATTTATCTTGTAGTTTTAGGATTAATAGTCTTTACCATACTTCTTACAAATATTATGTCAAATATTGGCGCAGTAGCAATACTTTTACCAATTGGTTTTGCAATTGCAACAGGTATAGAAGGTATAAGCCCACTACTTGCATCAATGCTAATAGCACTTAGTGGTGGTCTTGCATTTATGCTAGTAATTGCAACACCAGGAAACGCGATAACATATTCATCAGGATACTTTTCAACAAAGGATTTACTTAAATCAGGAGTACTTGCAAATATTATCTGTATAGGTGTAATGTTTACAGTCGCAGTTGTTTACTGGGTTGGTATATTAAATTTGTAATAAATATGAAAATTATAAATAACAAAAACAAATATATCAAAAAATAGGAGGAGGAAAATAATTCTGTGTTTAAAAACATTTTAATCCCGATTTCTTCAGAGTTTTACTCAATAAATGTACTACTCCGCGGGGTATTTCTTTCAAAAAAATTCAAAAGCACGATAAATCTATTATACATAATTGAAGAAAAAAGATTTAATCACACAGACAAATTAGTAGATACCTATAGAACCACGATGGAAAAAGAAGAAACAAAAAAAGAAATAATAAACACACACAAGCAAGTAGCAGACACAATAATATTTGATGATGCAAAAAAAATATTCAAAGAAAAAGATGTAAAACTAGAGGGAAAAATAGTAAACGGGGAATTCAGCGATGTAATAAAACAAGAACTAATTCTAAAAAATTATGATTTAATACTTATGGGTTTTGAAAAAGAAAGCTCGCTTAAATATCGATTATTAGAAGATGTAGACGTTCCAGTTTGGATTGTTGGTGAAGGTGAAAGCAAAAAGATACTTGCTGTTTGCACAAACCTTGCGCCAAACAAAAAAGTCCCAATAGTTAGTATGAAACTTGCAGAAAAATTAGACTGGGATCTGCATATGTTATATGTAGCAGATATCGAAGATAGCGTACAAGTTGATGAAAAAGGTAATAGATCTGAGAGAAAAACAGAAAGAGAACTTCTAAACGTTGGACAAAAGTTTCTAGAAAATTTTAGAGATAAAAAAATTAAAACAAGACTTGTAAAAGGAACCCTTGAAAAAGAAACAATAAAAAAAGCACAAGAAATCAATGCACAACTAGTAATAGTTGGACGTGAACAAAAAAAGAAAGGAGTACTTGGTCTCCCTGTTAAAAACTTAAAAAAGAAACTTGCTGAAAAATGCAAATATTCACTTCTTTTTTTAAACTAATTAAATTTTTTTTCTTGTATATATTGAGATACAGAGACGATATATTGAAATTATGAACTTATTACTTGTAAAAATTATAGATTAATAGTATTGTTCCGTAGGGCATTGATTATGAGATAAATTTGTGTAACATATAAAGACAACGTTAAGTTAAAAATTATAAGTTGTCTAAAACAATTTTTTTTACAAATATTTATTTAAAATATATAGTTATCTCTGTAGTTTATGATTGCTCGGAAATCTGCTCTTTACATCACCATACAACTACTTAATGGAATAATTGGTTTTATTGGATTAAAATTTATTGCTTTATATATGCAACCTTGGGAATATGGGGTTGTAGCTTTTGCATTTGGTTTTGTCACGCTTTTCTCAATTTTTGGTGATTTAGCTTTTGGATCAGCACATATAAAACGTATATCCGAAGGTAAAGATCTAGAAAAATGTGTTAGTACATATGCTGTAATTAAAATAACTTTAACAGGACTTCTCGCATCAATAACTATACTATCTATAGCAATATGGCGATATGTTTTTGGAAGAGGTTTTGAAACGCCACTTCATGAACAAGCAATTTACCTTTTACTTGCCTATTATGTTTTATATAATCTCTCACAGGTTTTTACTATAACCTTTAATGCTAAAAAAGAAATTGCTAAAGTCCAAATACCAACTCTGTTATTTACACTAACACGAGTTTTTATAACAATATTTGTTGCATATTTTGGTTTAGGTATACTAGCATTAGCATATACCTATATTTTAGGTGAAATCATATGTTAAAAAACTATCTATTGATTATTTAAAGAGTTATACAAAATTTGCTTTTCCAATGGCAATTGCTTCAGCAGCATATATCATTATTTTGAATGTTGATAAAATTTTTATTCAGTTATTTTGGGGTGCTCAACAAGTTGGGGAATATTCAGCTGTTTTTAATCTATCTCGTTTTATTTTAAATTTTTCATCTGCAGTTGTTGTTCTATTATTACCAACGATATCAGAGTATCATGCGAAAAACAAAATGGATGATATTAGGAAGATAACCTTAAAATCAGAGCGATATCTAAGTATGATAACCTTTCCAATAGTTATATTACTAGTTGTATTGGCCAAACCAGTTATTCATATTTTACTTAGTGATAAATATTTGCCTGCTTTGATTGTTTTGCAGATTTTACCTTTTTTCGTTCTCTTCGAGGTTTTATCACAACCTTATCAGAGTCAGTTGCAAGGAATAAATATGCCACATATTGTACGTAATAGGATTTTAATTATGATGATAGTAAGTATTATTCTAAATCTTATTTTGGTACCAACTGACATAAAAAGTCTTGGGATTAAGCTGGCTGGTTTAGGTGCTACAGGTTCTGCAATTGCAATTGTTATAGCTTATTTTGTTGGATTTATTACTACAAGAATGTATGCATTTCGAATTGCTAATATGATAGGTAATAAACGAATACTATTACACATATTTGCTGGTATACTTATGGGTATTACTATTTATTTTATTCAAACAATTGTAAATATTAGCAGATGGCATGAACTAATAGGAATCTGCTTATTTGGTTTGCTATTTTATTTTTATATTCTTATCCTAGTTAAAGAATTTAATAAAAAAGATCTTAATCTTTTCTTAGATACTATTAACATAAAAAAAATGTTATCATATATTTGGTCTGAACTCAGAAAAAAATAATTAATAACAAAATCTATTATTTATGCTAATTAACTGATCTTTTTATTTCATTGATATCAAAGTTAATCATTCTTTTTATCATTTCTTTAAAGGATACTTTAGGTTTCCAGCCCAAAATATCCTTAGCCTTAGACGAATCACCTTTTAAAATATCAACTTCAGCTGGTCTAAAAAATTTCTTTGAAACTTCAACTAATAAATCATCATTTTTCTTGTTATAACCTTTTTCATTTAACCCAGTTCCTTTCCATATAATGTCTATGTCTATATTTTTAAAAGCAAGCTCCGTGAATTCTCTTACAGAATGTTCTTCACCGGATGCTATTATATAATCGTCAGGATTTTTATATTGAAGCATTAGCCACATTGCTTCAACATAATCAGGTGCATATCCCCAATCTCTTTTAGCATCAAGATTACCAAGAATAAGTTTTTTTGATAAACCCATTTTAATTTCTGCAACTGTTCTAGTAATTTTTCTTGTTACAAATTGCATACCTCGTCTCTCAGATTCATGATTAAAAAGAATGCCATTGCAAGCAAACAATCCATAACTCTCTCTATAATTTCTAGTGATATTAAAACCAAAAGATTTTGAACAACCATATGGAGAGCGTGGATAGTGGTATGTAATTTCATTCTGTGGCATTGATTGCACTTTTCCGAATATTTCGCTGCTTGAAGCTTGATAAAATTTGGTATCTGGAGAATATAACCTGATTGCTTCAAGCATCCTCAAAACACCAAGGGCATTAACATCACATGTATATATAGGATTTGTCCATGAATATGGAACAAAACTTTGGGCTGCAAGGTTATATATTTCATCTGGTTTTATTGATGAAATTATTTGATTTAATCGGTTTATTTCTTGTAGATCGCCATCTAAAAATTCAAAATTTTTATTACGAAGAATATTTGTTAAATCTCCATCATTTAATTTAGCTTTTCTCCTATTTAATCCAAATACGTGATAACCTTTTTCTAATAGTAATTCAGATAAATAGGTCCCATCTTGGCCTGTTACTCCAGTTATTAATGCAGTTTTCATAATATTTCACCATTCAAATAATATCAATGAGATATCATTTTATGTCTATTAACTATTACTAATTTGATATATCTTCATAAATTTTTAAGATTTTATTCGAAGTATTTTTCCATTCAAACATTTTAGTTCTTTCTAAGCCTTTTAAAATCAAATCATTTTTTAACTTTTCACTATTCAAAATTTTCTTAATTGCGTCAGCTATATCATTAACATTTTTTGGGTCAATCATAATTCCGGCATCGCCAATAACTTCAGGTAATGATGAAGTATTTGAAGCAATAACTGGTATTCCGCAAGCCATTGCTTCCAATGGTGGAAGACCAAACCCTTCATATAAACTTGGAAAAACAAATAAATCAGCTGATTTATAAATTTCGATAAGTTGTTTATCAGATATATAACCTTGTATAAATACTCTATTTTCAAGATTATGTTTTTTAATTTCTTCTAAAATATTTATATAATCAGATCCTTTTTTACCCACAATTACCAATTTATGTTCAAAATTATTTTTTATTAAAGAAAAAGCTTTTATTAAATTGACAAAATTTTTACGTGGTTGCAAAGTACCAACAGAAAGAATATATTTATTTTTTTTTATTTTATTTGAATAACTATATTTTTTTTCTACCCCTAGATATATAACCTCAATTTTATCTTTATCAATATTAAAATAATTTACTAAATCTTTTTTGGTATTTTTTGAGATTGTAATTATTTTATCTGCTTTTTCTAATCGTTTTGGAAAAATATAGTTATAATAATCAGCAACATCCTTTGAGTAGGTTTCTGGCAGTAAAAAAGGGCAAACATCATAAACAGTCATAATTGATTTATATTTACCTTTATTATATGTTGGGATATAATGGCCTAATCCATGAAAAATATCAATATTTTTATCTTGAATCTTTTGAGGTAATATTATTTCTTCTCCAATTTTTGATCTTATAAGCCTAAAATTACCTTTTAACAAATTATATTCATCGTTGAAAATTAATTTAATAGAATTTTTTTTCATTATATACCTAAAATCTAATGGAAGTTGAAAATTTAAAATCGAATATTTTTCATCGTCTATTCCTTCTGTTAAATTTTCTTTTAGATTAATAAGTAAATATTTATGTTTATTGTCATTTTTAAGTAAATTTTTTATCAAATTTACCTGAGTTGTCCTTATGCCGCCATATGATACTTGCCAAAATAGAGCTATTTTCATAATGTTTTTTCTTTATTAAGATAAATTTTCAATTTTTAAATTTTTACAATTTTTTTTATATTTTAATAAAAGATTCTACTATGGTATATATTTTATTTTTTAACTATTAAAACCAATAACTGGTTCCAGAATACTATTTTAAAAAATTTTAATCTAAATGGTTTACTTTGCTTTAACTCGTAATATATAACTTCACTAGGGAATAAATTGAATTCCGATAAAAATTTTGGTGATATAGGAGATATGTGGGTAATGTCTTTTTTCATATTTGGTGATTTAGGGTGAGGTGTTCTAATTATTAGTATACATCTATCTTTACTGATTCTATATATCTCTTTAAGGCAATTTATTGGATTTTTTAAATGTTCAATAACATCTTTCATTAAAATAACATTAAAAGAATTATCATCAAATGGATAAGGGAATGTATCAAGATTAAAAATAATATCCTGATTATAATCAAACTTGTCAACATTTATCCAAGCGGGTTTTATATCTTTACCACAACCAAGATTTAATTTCATCCGAACACTTCTAATTTTCCATAAATAATTTAAATAATTTTATTTATTATTTCAATCAATTTATACTCCCTTTTTTCTAATGAGTAATTATCTTCAATCCAATGTCTAGCTTTAATACCTATTTCAATATTTGAATTTAATGCCTTTTTTATTGCATTTATTGTTTCTTTTTCATCCTCAAATTTGTTGATATAAAAACCTGTATCTCCAACAACCTCTTGTATTGAGCCTCTCCTATTCACAACTGGGATTGCTCCACAAAGCATAGCTTCAGCTAAAGAAAGACCAAAACCTTCCTGATAAGATAATTGACAATATACCTTTGATTTTTGATATAAATCTATTAAAGAAGTATCATCTATAAAATCTGTAAATTCAACATTATCAGATGCTATTGATTTTAAATAATCAATAGAATCATCTTTAATTTTTCCAGCCAGTACAAATCTTATTTTTGGAAAATATTTAGCTATTCTTACAAAAAATTCAAGACCTTTTCTTTTTAAATTATTTTTTTTTACGCCTCCAACAGTAAGAACAATATCTTCCTTTTTACCTTTAATGAAATATTTTTTTGAATTACAACCAATATATATTTTATTAAAATCGGTTTTAATATTCATTTTTTTTAAATTATTAACAGCATAATCAGAAAAAGGTAAAAGTAAATCTGAATTTTTCAATACGTATTTAGCCGCAATTTTTTCTTTAAGATTGGTTAATGCTCCATAATCAATCTCAGGCATATATTCAATATCATAACCACCAACAACTACTAATGACTTTTTTTTATATATTTTTGAAAAGTATACTCCAAATATTGAATGCCATCCGGCGAACCATCCAAAAACAATATCTGAACTCTTAACTTTTTTCCTAACTTTAGAAGGATATCTCAACCATTCAAATATTGTTGATGGAGGCTCAATTACATCAACATCAAAATGTTTTATCAGGATTTCAAGATCTCTTTTGACAAAAGTATGTGATAAACTACCAACAAAGCAAATTTTTTTTTTCTTAGCCATCTTCTCATCCTCGTTACCTATTTCTCTATATGAAATTAGCGAGTGGAGCGATATAATATCTCTCTGTTATATTCTTTCTTCTAATGCTGAGTGGAATATTAATTTTTTTTTTATTTTTAATTAATATTTTTCGAACCCTCTTTATGATTTCTATAGTAAAATATTTTCACTCACCCATAGTAACGGATATAAAATTCCAAAATATATTAATAATATTGTTCCAAAAAATATTCAATACCATATACTTCAATTATCTTACAAGAAATTATAGAAATATAAAGATATCGGAACAAAAAATTAGTGTTTTACCTTTGATGCGTAATCTTTTATTTCTTCGACGATATCATTTAAATGTTGCGGGTTTTCAATGTGCATAGAATGTTTTTTAATTCACCCTCTCCCATAAGGAATCTGAATCGAGTGCTGTAATGCAAGAGATACAAATTGGGTGAGGCTCTAAATTTCCAACTATTGTTGTCTTTCTCAAGTGTTATAGTTGCGTTTTTGATATTTTTTATCTCATCTTTAAGTATAATTATCGTTAAAGTTGGTTATGCTTCTTTCTTCTGTTTTTTTAAATGTTTTCTTTTCTTCAATATTAGGCAAGAAAAGTATATGCAACTCGATTAGTTTCTTCTTTATTTGTTTTAAAACTTTTTTTGATACTGTTAATCTTTCTCTGTTTAAATTGCTAAATACAGTAGCAATTTACTTGCCTTCAATTTTTACAGGATTTTCTATTTTGTATTTCATTTCTTATCGCCCCGTTCTCTTAAGTCTGTAAAGCCGAACAAATGAGTATTGGCGATATCATGATTGATATCCATGAGATATATTTCTGCCATCTTTTAAAACACCTACTGTAATAACCATGTTGGCTTTTACATCTAATAGATTAATAACATAAAAAGATGCCATATCTTCTTCACCTTTATATCTACAATAGAACCATTGTATTAGTTATGATGACATTCCGCCAAATATTTAATTTTCTACCATCATTTTTTTCAATTTATTAACGTCAAATAATTCGACAAAATGAATTTAATCTTTGAATAATAAAAAATAAAATGTTACTATTAGTTGCCATACTGTATTTGCGTATAATATTGAATATTGTTTAGTCAATATTAATTGATAAAATTTGCTACAACTTTTATAATCCGGGACAACATCCTTTTCAAAAATTGATTGGCAACTGAAGTGATCATTTTTTGGTTACCTGAAATAATCATTAATTATTTCTTAGTTATACCTATAATTAAATACATAAATTTATAGATTCTATTTCCCAAAATAAAACCAGCAGTAAAAAGAGTAAGAAGCCCAATAAACCTTATGTATTGAAATATGAGACCTTTGAACCCGAGTTTACTATATTCCTTATAATATTTTTTAAATAAGAGCAGTTGTCCTTTTATTTTCTTAGTCCAATTTTCACTTAATTGCCCCTCTGATTTATTTCGTATCATCAATGCCTCTTGCAGACAATAAATATCATTATTTTCTGATAATCTTAATGCTAAATCATACTCATGATTAGTTGCAAGATTTGTATCAAAATAATATCCTTCATCTTTTTTTATCTGATTCAACGCAGATTTACGAGCAAGATATGAAGAGGTTGTAGATAGTTTAAAACCTTTTAACAAAGATTTATGGGTAATGATTTCAGGTGGACGAACTAATCTGCCTTTTCCGACACGAAGATCCAAGGTAAAGCAAATAACCAGAGGACATGAAGGATTAAGTAACATATGATTAACTTGTTTTTCGATCTTTGTTTCTTTGAATACATCATCGTCATCAAGAAAAGCTATGAACTCACCTTTTGATTCTTCTATTCCTTTATTTCTTGCATAACAAGCGCCTTTATTGGCAGAAAGGCAAATATATTTTATATTTAATTTAAATTCAGAAAAAAATGATTCATCTTTAGTTTCTGGGTAATTATCATCCACTACTATAACTTCAATATTTTTGTAAGTCTGTTTCTCAACAGATTTAAGTGCACGTTTAAGTATTTCTTTTGGATTGTAAGTTGGAATAACTACAGTAACTAAAGGCTTTTTTTTATACATCTTATTTCTTTGTCTCAGCTTTTTGTTTAATTAAAAATCTCTGATTCACCGTTCGCAAATCATCCAATGTCCCAACATCAATATGTTCTCCATCAATCTTTGAATACAGCACCTTGTAACCCTCTTCAACAAGTATCTTAATTGAATCAGTGAGCTGAAACTCTCCTTTATATCCAGGTTTTGTTTTCTTAATAGCCTCAAAAATAACTGGTTTAAAAACATACACACCCATACACCCAAGAGTACTTGGAGCATCTTTCTTAGACGGTTTTTCAACAATATCAACAATATTGTTGTTTTCACCTGGCTTGATAATACCATGACGAGTTACATCTTCAACCTCGGCAACACCAATAGTTGCATCTGCATTATGAGTATTATGGAGAGTTAAAATATCTTTCAAAAAAGTTTTCGGATAAAAGAAATCATCACCCAGCACCACTAAAAATGATTCATCATTAATTATATGCTTTCCTGCATTAACTGCTTTGGCGAGTCCATTACGATTATCTTGAACTACATAAGAAATATTTACGCCTAATCTTTCTCCAGATCCGAGATAATCTAAAATTGCATGTTTTCTCCAACCTACAACAATGGTTATATCTATTATGTCAACTTCTTTCATTGCATCAATTACGTATTCAATGATCGCCTTATCACCGACCATCAGCAACTCTTTAGGAATAGCTAATGTTATTGGCTTAAGCCTTGTGCCCATACCTGCTGCTGGAATTAATCCTTTCATAAAGTTACCAACACACTCCTTCATAAATTCTTGCTGTTTTTCTAGCGTTTTTTAATCGTCGACCATCTATAACAATTTTTCCCGAAAAATCAAGAGTATTGAATTCATCCCAATCAGTTGTCAAAAGGACGGCATCGGCATCTTTTATTGTTTCTTTCGCAGTTTTACAATATTTTATAGTTGGATATATTTTTTTAAAGTTTTCAGATGCTTGCGGATCATATGCTTTAATTATTGCTTTTTCCTTAATTAGTCCATCAATTATTGGTTTAGCCCTTGTATCTCGTATATCATCTGTATCAGGTTTAAACGCTAGACCCAGCACAGCAATCGTTTTATTTTTTAAAGTAGGTATATGTTTTTTCAAAATTTTAATTAATTGTAGCGGCTGTTTATCATTTATTTGTATTGCACTATCAATTATATCAATTGGAAGTTTTTCTTTTTTAGCCCACGCTCGAAGTGCTCTTGCATCTTTACCAAAACAACTTCCACCCCAACCAATGCCAGCATTCAAAAACTTCCGCTCGATACGATTATCAAGCCCCATACCATTAGCTACTTCGTAAGTATCTATACCAAGTTTTTTACAAAAATTTCCGATTTCATTTATAAAACTAATTTTTGTAGCAAGAAAACAATTACTTGCATACTTAATCATCTCAGCAGTAGAAAGCGTTGTTTCAACAATAGGACAACTAAAACCATTATACAACTCTCTTAAAATCTTATTACTTTTTTTATCAATAAAACCTATTACAATTCTATCAGGGTTAAGAAAATCATTAACTGCAACACCTTCACGTAAAAACTCTGGGTTCATCCCCACACCAAAATCCTCACCAGCTTTTTTAAAAGAAAATTTTTCAAGCAAAGGTAATACAAAATCAGATGTTGTACCTGGAATAACTGTACTTTTCATTACAACCAAATGCCATCTATCCTTTTGCTTTAATTGCTTCCCAATCTCTATAGTCGACTCCTTAACAAATGAAAGATCTATATCACCATCCTTTTTAGACGGCGTACCTACACAAATAAAAGTTATATCACTTTGTTTTATTGCATACGAATAATCATCAGTTGCTTTAATTTTATCTTTGTGAACAGTAAGCAAATGACCAAGACCTTCTTCATAAATCGGCGAAAAACCCTGATTTATCTTATCAACTTTTTCTTTATCAACATCAACACAAATAATGTTATGACCTAAGGAGGCAAAACATACTCCGCTAACTAGGCCAACATAACCAGTTCCAATAATTGATATATTCATCAAAACACTCATTACAAAACATCATATAAAGATAATGTAAAATATAAAAAGTAAATATAGAATAAATCTTGAATTTTTTTAAAACTCATTATATGATAATTTTCTAACAAGTTCTCGTTTTCAGCCTTTGTAAGCATATTTTAAATGAATAAAAAATTGTTATAATTTCTTCTTCAGATTCTTTTAAATTAAATCTAATTAGATAAACTTCGTTATATTACCAACAATTTAAATAATAATTATTTAAATCCGCAAAATAGTAATAAATACAAATTCATTTTTTCAGATATTATATTCTAAAATTTTTCATTCAATATATTCAACATTTCTATTCATCAAATATTCTATAGATTCTGATGGTTTTTTATTTTCGTATATCATTTTATAAATTTCGTTAAAAATTGGTGCTTCTACCTTAGCTTTTTTACATAACATTGGAATAACTTTTACAGTGTAATATCCTTCAACGAGTTTATGTTCCTTTTGTAGTATAGTTAATGCTTTTTTTACACTTTTTCCATCACCAATGATTCTACCAAATTCCCTATTTCTCGATTGCCCAGTACAACTCATCCAAAGATCATTACCCCAACACTGACTTCCCATGGAGAATGTATGAGATTTCGCCCCAAATTTACATGCAATAGCTGCTGCCTCTTTAGCCGCTCTGGAAATTATATGTGTTTCGCTACCATACGGTAAACCCAAACCATGAATTATTCCAGCAAATATAGCAATAATATTTTTAAAAGCCCCAGCATACTCCACACCTATGACATCGGTATTACCATAGATACGTAAATTACTACTATGAATAATGCTTTGTATCTTTTTCAAGGCAACTCTTTGTTCACAAGCTATATCAGCACCCAATGGAGCCGCATTTACGATGTCAACAGCAAAAGTGCCCCCTGATAATTTAGCGATATAATAACGCACCGACGTCGATTTAAGTTCTTCTTTTACAACTTCATAAAACGTTTTAGCAGTACCAATTTCCAATGCTTTTGCAGTATTCAATATAATTGTATCTTCCTTTAGATTATTTTTTATCTCGTGAATAGCTTCCCTTGTTGCTTGTGATGAAACAGAAAGAATTACAACATCTGCATCATGTGCTGCCCTTTTTTTATCCAATGTAAACGTAATATCTCCAGAAATTTTTTTGTTTTTAAAATGATACAAATGCATCTTATGATTTTGTAGATATGTAATCAACTCTTTATTTGAATCACATGCCATTAAATTTATATTTTCTACTCCAGCATATTTTTTTGATAAATGATAAGCAAGTGCAAAACCAAAATTTCCTGTGCCTATAATGCTTATTTTCACGTTATCCTCCAAAGATTTTTTGTGCTTTTTTCAAATCCATTAAATCATCAATTTCCACCCATTTCATTCCATGTATATCTAAAACCTGCATATCGATCTGTTTGCAGATTCTCGTTAAAGCAAATTCAAACCATCGATTTTTTTCACCACTTTTTATACATTTTTCTATTTCATCAAACAATATTTTACTCCCATCAGTTGAAAATTTAAATATACCAATAGTTGAACCATCACTCATATAGTTAGGAGTATTTTTCGGTAAAATTCCTAAAACTCTATCATTTTCAACCTTAATTTTAAGTTTTTCAGAATCATAATGCTTTGTATCAACTGGAGCTATATCCACTGATTCATTTTCTACAAGTTTTTTAATTATTTTTTCTTCACAAAGAATATCTCCATTAAGTAACAAAAATGATTCTTCTTTTATTTTATCACGTGTAAGAAAAAGAGAATATATGTTATCTGTAGTTGCATAATCTTTATTTAGAATAAATTCAATTTTTGAATTATATGAAATTTTTTTTTGTACAATCTCAGCTTTATATCCAATAACCACATATATTTTTTTAAAAGAATTTTTTAGAAGCATTGCAAGTTGCCGTTCTAGAATTGTTTTTCCCTGAACTTCAATTAAACATTTTGGTATATCTTTTGTAATCTCTGGAATCCGTGTACCTTTTCCTGCAGCAAGTATCACTGCTTTCATGGTGGAGATTAATAGAAAAACAATTAAAGAAACTTCCTATAATCTAACTGATTACGATAATATAGAAAAACTTTAATGTTTTTAAAAAAGACATATACGCATAATATTTTTCATAAATCATTATAGAAGTTTATCAATTATTTTTGTAACTCTCTCTGAAGAGTTACCATCCACACTTCCATGAATTATTTTTAATAAATTTTCCTGTTGTTTTCGATATCTATTACCTTTATTTAATACAATTTTCATTGATTCATAAAACTCATCATTACTATGTGCAATTTCTCCTGCCCTAAAATCAGCAGGAATCTCCGGCTCTCCTCTAACCTCAGTATAATATTTTTTATCGACTTCCAAATAAACAATCGGTCTACCTGTTAAAAAATAATCAGTATAAATAGAAGACCAATCAGTAACTAAAACATCAGTAACCGCTAGTATCTTCATAGTATCCGGCTCTTTAGACATATCAAGCCAATAAACATTTCTATATTTCTTTATTATATCACTTACTCTCCACCTATTAATTTTAACTAGAGGATGAAACCTCAAAACTAAAATCAAATCATTTTTTTTACAAAAAATACAAAATTTCTCAAATTCATTATACTCTTCACCCCAGGGCCACAAACCAATATCAAAAGTTGGAGCATATAAAATTATTCTACCTTCATTTTTAAAACCTAACTGATGAAATAGTTCTACCCTTGAGCACTCAAGATATTTTTTAAGAATATCCATACGAGCAAAACCAGTCACATAAAGCTTATCAGGAGGAGCATTCCACAAATCTACATGTCTTTTCTTTGTATATTCCGAAGTAACACAACGTGCATTACATAAACTATAATCATCAGAAGGAATACCCTTTGGTCCTACACCATGCCACAATTGAATCTTTTTCACATCTTTATCATACAAAAAAGTAAGATAAGAATCATTGGTAATTAAAAAATCAGTATTAATTAAAAAGGTTGTAAAAGAAAAAGGAAAATATACATATACTACTCTTCCACAAATCTTTTTAACATCAAAAAAACTCTTTAAATTCCTTGCTAACCAATAGCAAACATATTTATCAGGATAAAATTTATTTAAGAATTCATAAACAGCTTTTGAATTCCCGTTATAATATAAACTCGTAAAAGCAATTATTGATTTATTAGATTTATTTTTAATAAACCGAGATAGAAAAATAGATGAAACATACCATAAACCGATAATAAACAAAAGGAATGGCAACAATAAAGGATTCTGCTCCTTCAAATACCAAGAGATTTTCTTTTTAAAATCTTGGAATAAACCTTTCTTTTTATAAACCATTAAATCTAACCATGCAAAAACATATTTTAACTCTTTCTCATTTTGCATCTTGTGTTCATAAGCATTATTATCACCATAAAAAACGAAGCAAAAACAATTCAACCATTATTAGATAGCTTACTAGATCAACAACAACCATTTGAAATTATTATCATAGATGCAAACAGTAGCGATGATACCCAAAAAATTATAAAAAAATATATGCAAAATCATTCAAACATCAAACTTTATATTAAAGCCGGTAGCCGCGGTAATGGAAGAAACTACGGCGTAACAAAAGCTAAAGGCGAAATTGTCGCTTTTACTGATGGTGGTTGCACCGCAGAAAAAAACTGGTTAGAAAACATTAGAAAAAAAATGAGCGAAGGATATGATATTGTCGCTGGAAAAACTATTAATACAGGATCTTTTAAGGAAACAAAACGAGTAGAAATCATACAAAATGGATATGATATAACATGGCCATCATGTAACCTTGCATATAAAAAACAACTTTTTGAAAAAATTAACGGTTTTGATGAACAATTTATCACAGCTGAAGACATAGACCTAAATTTCAAAGCAGTAAAAACTGGTGCAAAAATCGGATACGCAGAAAAAGCAATTATCTATCGATCATCAGCGTCATCACTTTATAAATTCATTCAACAATCATTTTGGTATGGATATGGTCGGAAACAACTTTCATTAAAACATGGGACTATTTGGAAAAATTACTCTGCAAATCAAATGATGCAAACACAATTAACACTACATGGTGTTTTAAGACTTGTTTTTGGATTTTTTGGATACATATCTTGTAAAAATCAGAAAAACCTCAAAATAACTAACTCAATTAAATAATCTATACTAACTGGTTTTAAAAAAAAGAAAAAAACATTAAACCTGATTATATCGCTAAAAATCTATATGATGCAAGCAAATGGATTATTAAAAACTACTAAGAATTTCTTTTATAGCTTTTCTCACAGCGCCATCAGATGATAGATTTGCCTGCCAACCAAGCTTTTTCATTTTTGCTGTTGAAAGTTGAAAACGAGGAACATCACCAGCCCAGCCACGTTTCCCACCGGTATATTTAAATTTCACATTTTTAAGTTTCATTTCTTCAACTACCATCTCTGCAATATGTCTAACTGTTGTATTACTGTCAACACTTAGATTAAACAAGTTGATCTGTTCATTTGAATGTTCAAAACCAAATAATATGCCTTCTACTAGTTCTGTCACATATAAATATGGTTTCTGCTGATTTCCATCCCCAAGGATTTCAAGTTCTCTTGAGTTTTTTTCTAGTTTTGCAATAAAATCAACTATTACTCCATGTGTTCCCCTTGTTCCTACGACATTTGCAAAACGGTAAATCCAAGCCTGAAAACCAAAAGTACCACAAAATGAACTAATTAAACCCTCTCCACCAAGCTTCCCAGCACCATAAAGTGATATTGGAAGAGTAGGGCCATATGTTTCAGGAATATCAATTGGAGGTGTTTCAGCATATACAACACTACTACTCGAAAAAACAATTTTTTTAATATTATTTATCCTCATTGCCTCTAAAATGTTATACGTAGCAATGGTCCCTTGCTCTAAATCAAGTCTAGTTTGCGTCTCACCAAGCCTAACATAAGGATTTGCAGCTATATGGAAAACCACATCATGATTTTTAATTTCTTTTTTTATAGTTTCTAAATCAAGTAAATCTGCTTTTATAAATTTAAAACGAGGGTCACCTAAATGATGTTTAATGTATTTTGTATCACCTGAGCTTAAATTATCATAAACTGTTACCTCATCTCCTCTCAAGATAAGTTTATCAACAAGATGACTACCTATAAAACCTGCACCACCAGTTACAAATGCTTTCATAACTTATATACGCCCTTTTTTTCCATTTATATTAGAATTACTTAAGTATTTTTTCTTTTGAAAATAATAAAATCATTTATGCAATAAAATTACATTTTAAAAAAAAAGAAAAAAATGAGAAATAATAAGTGATATTTATGATATTACTAGTAAATCTAAAAATTATACTCTAATTATAATTTTTTAATATTTACTGCTTTTACTCCCTTATCGGTTTCTTCTGTTTCAAATTCTACACTATCTCCCTCGTTGAGGAAGGTTCCTTGAGGTACGGATGATCTATGTACGAAAATATCTTTCC
>MUGC01000166.1 GCA_002900535.1 Thermoplasmata archaeon M9B1D
CCAACAAGTATTCTTTTATTTTGTGAAGTTGCTTTTTTTTGAAGGTCAAATGCTGTTACTCCTGCTTGGATTGTTGCAGTTGCTGAGTCTTTGTTTAGAGTGATCGTGTTCATCCGAGACATATCTATTATAATACCCTTTGATATTCCTACTGGTCCTGCTAAAAGAGTTTGCATAGCAACAGA
The DNA here is from genome assembly GCA_002900535.1 of Thermoplasmata archaeon M9B1D. Classification (GTDB taxonomy): domain Archaea; phylum Thermoplasmatota; class E2; order DHVEG-1; family DHVEG-1; genus M9B1D. The sequence continues at coordinate 186 of MUGC01000166.1, forward strand.
TAGAAATGTTCCATTTCCCCTTGGAAGATAAAGAAGATTATTTGAATTTGCTATTTTGATGATATGACTTACTTCGTCTGTTGTATTAGGCATTACGACATAAACATGATTAATCTGTTTTTGATTAAGTATTGTTTTATTATATGCGGTAAGTATCGCTGGATCATTTGTTGCCCATTGTTCACCTACAATTCGTTGAAGTTCTTCAAGAACAGTGTCTGATGGTGTTTTTTTAATGGATTTTTTATCGAGTTCTTTCACATATTCTTTCAATGCTTTCTGAACGATCATTGGTCGTCTATTGGTTATAAAGGAACATTGTTTATCGCATATTCCACAAAGGGTACATGTTTCAGCTATTTCGAGTAGTTTTTGTGTAGGTTTCAGGTTACCATTTTTTAATGCTTTGTAGATTTCAATTCGTCCTTGAGGCCAATAAGCAACATATCTATATTTTTTACCAGATGGACAGACTCCGGTTTCTAGATAATCTAGTCTGCACATTCCGCAATGTGTCTCAGTGTTTGCAGTTTGCATCACTATATTTTCAGACATAAGTTTATACATCCTTATAAATAATATATTTTATGCAGAGATTAAGCTACTAAATTTAAAGATATCCCCATTATTTTCTAAAACTTTTGTTGAAAAACTATAATTGGTTTTTATATACTAATTGTATTTCTGCTTTTTATTTATGGTAAAAAACAATGCAGGTTTTTGTACCTTTGATCCAGATGCGCCTTGTTCAAATTGTGAGAATGAGGGTATGATTTTTTGTAAACCAGATGAAAATAAGGTGATTGTTTCTCATCTGTTAGAAGGATCTTTCATTTTAATGGCTTTAATGGGAACTGGATTAACTAGTATGATTGTTGATAGTTTATGGCCTGTTATTGTGTTTTCTATATTCGCAGCTTTGTTTTTTTTGGTAATTCAACCCCGTATCACATGTAGTCATTGTCCATATTATGCAGAAGATCGCTTGTTTCTACATTGTACAGAAAATCATTTTTCTCCAAAAATATGGAGATATCATCCTGAACCAATAAATTGGTGGGAGAAAATCGGTACCGTTGTTGGTTTTATTTTTCTTGGTGTATATCCTTTAATTATCGAGTTGTATGGTATTTTTATATCTTGGAACAACAGTCCAGGTCTTGTTTCATTGATTAGTGTAATTGGTGTATTTTTGGGAACTATTCTTACTTTAGCTTTATTTTATATAGTTTTTTTCTTGTTTTATTGTCCTCATTGTGTTAATTTTTCTTGCGTGTTTAACAAGGTGCCAGAAGAATATGTAAAGCTTTATCTTGAAAGAAACCCTGTGATGAAAAAAGCTTGGTATAAATATTGGAAAAGCTAACTTTTGTTTTATGTAAATATAATAAAGGGAATTTAGACTTCAAGTTAAAATTTATTTTTTTCTTATTTCTTTGTTTTTCTTGTATTCAATGGTTAAAAGTAGAAAAATGATCTTTATGATGAGAAAAATATAAAAACTTAAAACTAATTTAAAACTAATATAGGGGGAATAAAATGAATAAAAAATTATCAAAAAAAATTCTTATAATAATAATTATAGGATCTATTTTTTTGACAACACTTCCAGCTTTAAATGCTGAGATAATTGATAAAAACAATATCTTTTCTCAAAATAAAGATAATGATAATGAAAATTCCGAATATGATCTACTTATTATTTCTCCTAATAAATTTTCAAGAGCTTTAAAACCACTTGTGGAACATAAAAATCATAATAATGTTCCAACTTATTTTGTTTCATTGGAAAATGTGTATGAAGTAAATCTTTTAGGTAGAGATCAACCAGAAAAAATTAAATTATTTATTAAAGACTCCATTGAAAATTATGGAATAAAATATGTTCTTTTAGTTGGTTATTTTAGGGACCTTCCTGTAAGATATGTATATAATTCGCCGCAGGATGAAGAACGTTATATTTCTGAGTTATATTATGCTGATATCTATGATAAAAACGGGAATTTTTCGAGTTGGGATACAAATAATGATGGTATTTATGGCGAATGGGATGGAACTGAAGCACAAGATAAAGATATAGATCTATACCCTGATGTTTATGTTGGTAGACTCGCATGCAGGAATATTTTAGAAGTAAAAATCATGGTTGATAAAATTATAACTTATGAAACCTCTACATATAATAGTAATTGGTTTAATCATATAGTTGTTTGCGCTGGTGATACTTATCCTGATGGACAATATCCATTTCCTACTCCAGATTTTGAAGGTGAAGAAAACGCTAAAACTGTGTTAAGTTATATGCCTGGTTTTAGTAATACTAGTCTATTTACATCCGATGGTTCTTTTAAAGGTCCTTCTGATATAATAAATGCTATTGATCAAGGTTGTGGTTTCTTGTTTTTTGATGGCCATGCTAATCCAATGGTTTGGAGCACACATCCTCCAAATAACCATACATGGGTAAATGGTCTTACGATCTTTGATATGTCAGATCTCAGTAATAAAAAAATGTTACCAGTTTGTGTGGTTGGTGGTTGTCATAATTTGCAATTTGATGTAAATCTTATAAATTTACTTAAAGATTTCAAAGAAGCATATTATTGGTCAATATGGTATCCTGAGTGTTGGGGTTGGAAATTAACTAGAAAAATTGGTGGTGGGTCTATTGCTACTCTTGGTTGTAGTGGTCTCGGTATGACTAAAGAAGACAAAAGTACATTAGAGGGTGCATCTGATTATCTTGATTCACAGTTTTTCTATGAATATGGTATTAATGGAACAGATATTCTTGGTGAAGTATGGGGTAATGCAATTACTAATTATTTAGAAAAATATCCAATTGATTGGAATACGAAATCCTCATGGGATTATGCTTATGATGCAAAAACGGTTCAACAATGGGTTCTTCTTGGTGATCCTAGTCTAAAAATAGGTGGATATCCATAATAACCAAAATCCTTCTTATTTTCTTTTTAACAGGTTTTTTAACATTTTATTGTTTAACGGTGTTGTTTCTTTAATTTTGTAACACATAATATACAAAAAATTTAAGATAAAGTAATCTATATAATTTTATGGATAGAAAAATATTTTATTCTATATATGGGGGAATAATATAAGAAAGATACTGATTGTAATAATATTTGTGTGTTTGTTAACAATTTCTTATAATGGAGTAAATACATTAAATGAGGTTGATGAAAAGAACATATACGTTAATCAAGAAATATTAAAAATAACAAACTCAGATGAAGATAATAGTGATATTATAACTTTTAATGGAAGAGAATATCATTTACCTGCTT
>MUGC01000167.1 GCA_002900535.1 Thermoplasmata archaeon M9B1D
CCATTGAAAACACATATGGTGCAGGGGTTACCATTATAAAATTAAAAATTGCACCAAGAAAGCGTGATTTTTTATCATAGAATCTCTCCAGTTGATCAGGTATTGTATAAAGATTTGATCTTCTGATTCTATTTGCCAAAAAAAACGCAAAAAACAGATAAACTAGATACCAAAAGAATCCTTGAGTAAGCCAATTTACTAGACCATAGTTGAAAGATAATTCCCCTACACCAAGAAGCCCACCGTACCACGTTGATACAAGTGTTGCTACAAAAATTGGCAGTGTAAGTCTTCTTCCCGCAAGAAAATAATCATTTAAATCATGAACTTTTCTTTTTATGAAAAAACCTAACGCAAAAAGCATTACAAAATATGTAACAATTACAGCATAGTCAACAACTGCAAGTTCAAGCATTTATCTTCTCCCAGTTTTATTTATTCTCTAATACGTATTAACAATATTTTACCATTCGAAAAACTAATGTTTGCATTTTTTTCTTCGAGTCTATTTGAAATTCCAAACCAGCCAATGTTTGTATCTAAATTTTCTACATTCCATTTTAAACCAGTATAACAAAGATTCGAAATATCAGTTATTGGAACAATAGAAATAATATCGTTTTTATCTCCAGAAATATCAGCCGAGTTTTCTACAAGTTCTATGATGTTTTTTTCATCGACAATTTGTGCTTTAACATCGGATTTGATTTTATCAAGACACATTATGTTTGCAAGGGTGTGATCAATTCTATCACCAATTGCACCCGTAATTAAAATTTCTGATGGAGTGAGAGTTTCTGCAAAAGATAAAGCAAGTTCCATATCTGTTTTATCCGGGTTATTGTCTTTGATGATTTTTGATTTATCTTTAAAAAGTTCAATTGAAGACTTGCTCGCAGAATCTAAATCGCCGATGATATAATTGGGTGTAACGCCAATTTTTTTGGCGTTATTTGCCCCGCCATCGGCACAAATTATTATATCTGCATCTTTTAACAAATCTTTGTGAAATTTTGGATTTTTAATATAACCATTTGCAATTATTGCAATTTTATTTTTCATTCTTCAGCCTGTTGATAAGTTTTAAAACCTTTTTTGAAACATCTACAGCGTCTTTTCCTAGAACATAGGCACATGGTTCAATTCCAAAATCTCCCTTGTGAAGCAAAATATCGACTTGATCCTTGTCATCAATTAGTTTGTATTCTTTTGTTAAATAGCTTACGTTAAAATTCGTATTTCCTAAATCTTTAATATATGCAATATTCATAATTGCATTTGTATCAAGGTCTTTTTTTAATTCCAAAAGAAGTGATGATAAATGTTTGCTCCTACCAAAGCGTATTCCATTATAACCTATGATTTTATCATCTGCGACGACAAATCCGTTTAGAAAAGCCGCAACATCATTAGAGCCAGTGGGTTTTTCTTTTGACATCGCAATATTAATTTTTACTTCAGGAATAAGTCCGCTAATGTTTTTTCCTTTCAATATTAAAAATGCTTCAGTAAGATTGTTTACAATCTTAATGTTTTCATCTGTAATAATTTCATTTTTATTTGCAAGAAAGTAATTTCCTTCAAATGATTTATCTGAAAATGTTATACAGGTGTGAAAATCAGGTGCCTTTCCATTAATAATTTTTTGTGAGATATTTTCTGCAATATCGGTAATTTCTTCAGGAATTTTTTCTTTTGAGCTACAATAGTTGCTAACCATTGGTTGAGAAAGTTTAAGCAATTCTGAAATTTCTGATTGGTCGATACCTTTATTATAAAGATTTCTTGCTATTGCTTTTTTTAGAAAAATTGTTTTGCTTCCCCTGATAACAAAAGCCTCATAAGCCATATTACCAATTTATATAAATATATTAGTCATTTATATAGATTGTGAAACGTATCAATAAAAATAAAAATACCAAACAACAATACACAAAATGTGCTTGAGATAAGATCCTTTCAGCCAACAGACACATTTAAAGTAATCAAACTTGCATCAATAACACTTACAGAACAATATAACCCAACACTTTTTTCATTTTTCTATGAAACATATCCACAAGGATTCCTAGTTGCAGAAAAAAACCACAGAATAATAGGGTTTTTAATTGGTTTAAAATTAAAGACAGATAAAACAAAAATATTGATGATTTCAGTGGAGCCGACTTATCAAAGGCAAAAAATCGGAGAAAGACTACTAAACGAGTTTATAAAAATTACAATAAAAGAGAAAATAAAAGTTATAGAACTAGAAGTTAGAACAGATAATAAAAAAGCAATAAAATTTTATGAAAAAAATGGTTTTAAAGTAATACAAAAAATTGATAAATTTTATCAAAATGATGAAAACGCATATACTATGAGATTGTATATTTAAAATTTGATAAGCTCTTTTTCTTTATCAGTCATAAAGCGCTCAGCCATCTGGTTTAAACGATTTGATACTTTTTCTAAGCCAGGGCAATCATTATTAGAAAGCAAAATTGCAATACCTCTGCTTAAAGTAAATACCGCAAGCTTATGTTCCCTTTTAGATTTGTATACTTGATAAGGAGTTACATCTAGCTTTTTATAGGCTAAAAACTCTGCTCCACCGTTATTGGTGACTATATCCTCAAGATGAGTTTTCAATTGAAGTAAAAACGTATGAAGTTGTATAAGCTCATCCTTCTGCATATTTTCAGCCCTCGTCCCAAAGAATAACAAAACTAAATGACCTTTAGGGTTTTTATGATTTTCTATCAAACTTTTATATATTAGTAATTGATACGGGTCAGTATACTTTTTATGAAAGAAAAAAATAAAAAAAATTTAATCTAAATCTTTTTTGGTTAAAACTCTTACAGAACTTGGCATTTTAACGACATTACCAATTTTAATGCCTACTATTTCCTTTACATTTTTACTGTTTGCGATATCTAAGAGTCTTTGAGTAATAATTCCATCAAAAACAACTGTTGAAATATTATCACTTTTCTTTAAAGAATCTGTAAGTTCTCGGACAGGGATTTTCTTTAATTCATTATCATTTTTATCAAAAAGTACTGCCTTTAAAGAGCCCGATATCTCATCAAGAATTTTTCCATATCCTTTTTGTTTTTCAGTAATTATTTTTTCTTCGTCCTTCTCCATTATTTTTTCTTCATATTTTGGCTTTTGTATAGTTTGTTGTTTTGCTTCTTTTTTTGATTTTTCTTTTTTGGATTGTGGCTGTGGTTGTTTTTCTTCCATTCCTTCTTTCATTTGTTTTATTTTCTTGTCTATTTTAATATCATACATCTCTGCATATTGCTCAGCAGGTATCTTGTTTTTTAAAGCTTTCATAATTAGTTTTTGTGGAATTTCTTCGACTTCACGTGTTTGAGGTGCACGGGCAACAAAGTCAATGTCTGAGGTTTGTAGAAGTTCCTTTAGGATTAGTTCTCCTCCACGGTCACCGTCAACAAATGC
>MUGC01000168.1 GCA_002900535.1 Thermoplasmata archaeon M9B1D
TAGTGCAGAAGCTAATAAATATTGGAAAGACTACTATAAATTGCAAGAAAATGATTTAGCTAAAGCAGATAAAAAACTAGAAGAAATAAGACATCCTGAATTAAAAAATAAAAAATTAATGAGTATTGAAGAATTATATAAACATTATGGAGATAAATAAAATGGTAAAACAAATCAGTAGAAAAAGTATAATTAAAAAAGGTGGCGTCAAAACAAGAAAATTTAAAGGCAAAACATATTTTTTAGCTGCAGGTAGAACTCATAAAAAAGCTGCCCAAGATTTAGCTAAAGAATATAGAATGAATTTGCCAGGCGCGCGTCGTGCAACATACGCAAGAGTTGTTAAAGAAGAAAAAGGCTATGGCATATGGGTTCATTATAAATCCAAGAAAAAAAGAAAAAAATAGATTAGTTTTATAATAATTCTTGTATTTTATATAATAAAGGACCGAAGATTTTATTTTGTTCAGCATTTGTTATATTATTAATTTTAATACGATTCTTACTAACCCAGCCAAATTGAAAACCTTTAGGAGAAATAATAGAAACTGATTGCAAAGAATCAGATATTTTTATTGTTATTTTATCCATTTCTTTCCAAAAAGGAAAATTTGGTAATATAATAATTATTTTTTCTTCTATTATTTTTTTCTTTTGGGAATTATCTGCTTTTTTTATTTGTGGAATTTCAAAATCAAACATTGGCATTTTTTCACCTCTAAAATCCATGTTCCTTTGCTTGGTTAATGGAGGAATATTTTTTGTTTTCAACTGTAAAAACAGGTACTTCGGCAACTGTTGTTGGATAATACGTTATTTTAAGGATACCAAGTTGATGTTTGTGATTATTTCTGTTAATATAGAGGGGTTTTGTAACAGTTTTGACTGTCTTTAAAATATCTTCTATACGAGATTCTTTTTGATAATGATATTGATTCTGTAATAAACATCGCAATTCATATTCAGTGTAATATAATTTAGTAAGGTCCATTTGGCTCATTAACAAGCAACCTCCATAACTTCTTGTTCTTGTTCATAGAGAACAGTCTGTTCTAGTTCATTAACATATTCTCGGATATTTTTCCAGGAATAAGAGCCTAAATGCAAAACTGATATCTTAGCAACTGGATAAATTCTTGATCCATCCCAAGCTATATCGCAAGTGTAGGTATTAGCAGAGGCAATTGGAAACCATTCACCCTTTTTAGTAATTATAACATCAGAAACTTGATGATATAAATGATCTATTAATGCTGTTTTATCTTTTAGTATTCTTGTAGCCATTTTTTTCACTTCTTTTTAGTGAGCTTTGTAGCTCTACATATATCTTAGCCATAAGGGTTTATAAATGTTTCGGGTCTAAGATAAACCTCGTAGAATTTTACGAGGTTGACTACTTACTGAGTAGAAATTTTCTACTTGACATAAATTGAGAAACTCTTTTTTAAACTTTATTACTGAAATAATAACCAATTCAACCAATTATTAAAAATTATTATGCTTAAGATTTTTTCAATAGTAAAACTTAACCAGTAGGTCAGAGTCTTAAGGAAATAAATATGTTCATTTCTATAGGGAACATAATAGTTTTTAATAATAAAAATACTGCTCTTCTGGAATTTCCCCATCAACATAATTTAAATATATTTTACTTATATCATTTCGTTCAGGATTACTTTTGGCAAAAAAATGATCTAATCCAAATTCTTTTAGTAGAGAAGGATAAAAACATTTTATAAATTGATTATAACCTAATCGTCTGGGATAATAAAGACAATAAGGATCTTCACAATACTTATTTTCACAATATTGACACATGATTTATTTCCTGTAAAAATTCTCCATGGTTTTAAGCATACCTGGTTGCTGACAATCCTTACAAACAGGATGATTATACATAAATTTCATACAATCTGCTGAAGAACAAATGTCCTCACCACAATTATAGCATTCATAAACAATTTCATTTTTAAGACAAATGCCACATTTAGACATAAGATTGTCGGACCATATTTGCATTGCTTCTTCTGCTGATTCTGGTATTTTCTTGCCGTTTTCAATTCTCATGATTCTACTTCCTTATATTCTGTTATTTCGAGAATAGCATGTTTGAGTATATTAAGGACCTTAAAACGGTTTTCGGTATCAGTTAATTCAAGACCCCAATCATGTTCTAATTTAAAAAGAACCCGTACTTGATCAAAGGCATCAATATATTCAAGCATAAACTCTCCTTGATTGCTTAGGGCTGGAATAATAAATTTCATGGTATCAGTTTGCAGTAATTGCTCAACTTCTTTATCTGTTTGCCAATAATCCGCATGGTCCGCATAACTAATTTTATAGGTTTTTCCTACTTCAAATGTATATGTTTGATACTTCATTGTACTATCGGTCCTATAATTACTGTTAATCCTTTTTTATCTGTTATTAAAGGATTTAGAAAATAACTTATTTCATCCAATCGCAACGGTCTTTTAGCGAGATAATCTTTTAAAGTATCAAGATCCTTTTTTCGTCTCCACGTTCCACTTTGAGTTCTAGCTCGTGGTTGTTTTCCTACATGTGGCACATTTCGTTTGCCAGCTCGTCTATCAGTAACCATACTTATCAATTCTCTTCCGATTTTATTACTATCATTTTCATTTCTTGAGTACAAAAATGACATTTAAAGGATTCATCATAAGGAGGTTCGTAATAACCATCACCTTTTTTGCAATAAGGACAAATAATCCATTTCATTCGTGGCATATGCTTTCATTTTCCAATCTTCTGCTCGTACATCTTGAAAATCAGCTTGTTCAATAAAATCGAGTATAAAAGCACTTCCTTCTAAAGCTATATCACTATAAAAATATTTCGCATTTGCCTTTGTAATTTTAAAATTAGCTATTTCTTCGTTGCAAGTGCAATGTAATTTAGCACAATTCTTGCAAGGTGTCTCTAATTCAAAAATTTCAGTAAGCATATCTTAATAATACTCCAGTAATATTTGTTTGTATTGCCACCAGCGGAAATCTCTTTTAACATCTTGTTTAAGACCGCGAATACTAAACCCTAAAAAAGGACCCATGGTATTAACATACTCTAAATATTTGGTTCCTAGTTCGTGGTCATAAAACATTGGACAAACATTTACGCTATTAATTTTGGCATTAAGCCATCTATTTTTAGAATAAATAACCATAAAACCCTCATCGGGATCTATCATAGATTCATAGTAATTAATAGCTAATTCGTCTTCTAAAGCATTTTCAGATGGTTCATCGATTCCTAATAGCTTATCTATTTCATCCATTTGTTTTTGTTCTTCTGGCGTTAATTCAGTCATTGCGTTACTTCCTCTATCTTTATTTCTACTTTTATGGTATAATTATTCTTATCTAAAGAATATTGACTTTGAATATTTTGTAGTAAAATAGTAG
>MUGC01000169.1 GCA_002900535.1 Thermoplasmata archaeon M9B1D
ACCAAAGCCTTGGCCTATAGGTAGATCCATTTTTGTATTAACAACTACATGAACAGGATTTTTACCTAGCAATAGTTTTAATGCAAAATTTGTTACAGGTGCATTTGTTTTTTTTCCATTAATATAGATATCAAACGTTTGTTTTGATGAATTACCAACTGTTACCTCTGAAGTTGCGCCAAGCATTATGTTAATCCCTGCACCTCTGGAACCTGTACGGTCTATATATTCTGGGTGATAAACTGGTTCAAAAAAACCTGAAATGTGTCCTGGTGCAAAAGCTGTAGCTTTCATTGTTTTATTCCTCATTTAATTGACTCTAAAATGTAGTCAGCCAATATTTCTTTTTTCCCTTTTTTATTAGTACTTCTTCCTTTTTGATTATAAATCCAAATCTCATTTTCATCATTAGTAAAACCAGAAATGGTATTTCCAACAACGAAATCTAGTTTATTATTCTTGAGAAGATTCATCGATTTTTCTTTGATTTTATATTTTTTTTCTTCGACTTTGAATCCAATTATCTTTGCTTTTGGTGCTTTTTTTCTTAAAATTGAAATAATTTTTGGAGCTGGCTGCATTTCAACTACTAGTTTATCTTTTCCAGAGGATATTTTTCCTTCTTGTTTTTTTGGAATATAATCAGAGATAGCTGCACATACAATAATTGTATCGAATTTACTCAATTTATTATCTTTAACTAGGTTTAATAGATCATTTAATGATATGTAATCAGTCTTTTTAATCCAGTCAGGGGCAGGTTCGTAGCCTCTTCCGTACCATAATTCAACATCAGCACCTTTATAAAATGCATATTTAGCAAGTAGCACTGCTGTTTTACCTGAACTCCGATTAGTTATAACTCGTACATCATCAATAGGTTCAGTAGTATGACCACCTATTATTAGAATTCTTTTTTTAAAAAGATTTTTTTTCCCCGTTAAACTAATAACATTTGCAACTATTTCATCGATATTTGGCATTTTAGCCTTATTTTTTTCAATATTTGGTTCAATAAATTTAATTTTCACTGTTTTACATTTTCTAATATTTTCTTGAATTATTTTATGATCATACATAGATAAATGCATTGCTGGGACAATTAAAATTGGGATATTTGAACCAATAGCCGTTGTTGCAAAAGTTGTAACACTTGTATCATCAATTCCATTTGCAATTTTTGAAATGGTATTTGCGGTACAAGGACAAATAAGTAGTAAATCAGCTGGGTCTTTTACAAGACCGCAATAAGATACATGTTCAGTTGCACCGGAATCAATTATTGGTTTTTTTCCTGTTGCAAACCATAAGCTATCTGGGTGAATAATTTTTGTAGCAGAAGGACTCATAACTGGAATTATTTCTGCTCCATGACGTAAGAGTTCACGAGCAAGCTTTATTGTTTCAACTACAGCAATACTACCAGTTACAGCTAATACAATTCTTTTACCATTAAGAAGATTACTTTTACTCCCCCTAATATCATCTGATGGATGCATTAAACACTCAAAAACAAGAAAAGGATTATAAACTTATCTTACTACCATAACGCTAACGGTTGCATGACGAACAACTTTATCTGTTACACTTCCTAACAAGAAACGTCCTTCTTTACCGTAACCTTTGTATCCAACTATAATTATATCTGCATTAGTTTTTTTTGCTGTAATTAAGATTTCATCTGCTGGATCTCCAGATTCAACAGCAATATTTACATTGTCAACATTATTTTCAATTTCTCTTACGATTTTTGCTAAAGAATCTCTTGCTTTATCCTTGAAACTACCAGATTTAACAACACTGCTTAAATCAATTGTCGGAAGAAGCATTTTTGTAAAGGATGATTCAAAAAGCTCTGCAGGAACTACTGTTAAAAGAGTGATTTCATCTTCTTTATTTGCACATTTTATAACCATTTCTATTGCTTTTTTTGAAGCATCGGAACCATCATAGGCGACAAGCATCTTTTTCATCTTAATCAGCAAAGCACGTATACAAAACCTTTCTAAAAACATTTCGTATCATTTACATAAATAAGAGATAAAATCAGATAAAGGCATTCCTTCATCCCATCTCATAACATAGTTACCACTTTTGCTTGTACTAATTTTTGGAAGCCTTCTGTGAACTACACTTATACGACCTTCTAATCCCTCAATATGAAGAGTATAAATTCTCCATGAATCTCCATGCTGGCCTTTGGTTCTAAATGCATAAATAGGTAGAGTCTTTGTTTTTTCACATATTATTTTCATATTCTCTGCTTGTTTCTGTAATTTGCCAGCCATACTACTAAAATGAAGAATACTGCCTGAGCTTGTTTTTACTTCAGTTAGAAATGAAATATCCCCACGGGTTGCAACTAAATCAGCCCCAAATGAGCCTGCTGCTCTAATTACAGCAAATGGCTTTTCTGAAATCTTGAAATAATTATCTTTTTCTATTAAAGAGCACGTTTTTGTAATTTTCGTAAGAATTTTTATTTCTCCTTCAAGAATGCCTTTTAGTTCTCGCTCGTATTGACTAGCACTCATATAAAATATAAAATACAGCAATGGCTATTAATGTTTGGGCTCATTATAAAACAATAGGAGGCATAAATATGAGTCATGAAGTAATGGTAAAAGAAGCAATGAAAACAAATCTTGCAATCGTAAAACCATCTATAACAGTTCTTGACGCAGCTAAATTAATGAAAAAAAGAAAAATTGGAAATGTACTTGTTGTTGAAAAAAAACGACCTATTGGAATTTTAACGGAAAGCGATATATTAAAAAAAGTTGTTGCTGAAGGTAAAAATGCAAAAGACGTAATTGTAAAAGATGTTATGAGTACGCCTGTAGTAGTAATTGATCCATATTGTAATCTAGAAGAAGCAATGAAAACAATGGGCAAATGTAACGTTAGAAGACTACCTGTTGTTGAAAAAAACGAGTTAATTGGGATTATTACACAAAAGGATATTTCTAGAATTTCACCAGTACTTCATGAAATTTCAAGGGAATGGTATGATATTACTGCAAGAGATGAAGCTTATTTTAAAATGCAAGTGTTTTCTGGTAAATGTGAAGACTGCGGTGTTCTTTCTGCTAATCTAAAAAATATAGAAGGGCGCCTGTTGTGCGATGATTGTATTGATGCATTGGAATATGAATAAGAAAAAGAGTGGTTTTGTATAAGGGATGGTTTAAAATATGAAAGTAAAAGATGTTATGACAACAGATATTATCACAATTGATAAAGACATTGATTTAAAATATGTGTTAACACTAATGAAAAAACATGACATAACAAAAATTCCTGTTTTGGAGGAGAAACAATTAGTAGGAATGGTAACGGATAACATCATCGCCTACAAACTTGGTTCAATTCGTAAAAAAGGTGTTCCAGCATCCAGACTTCATGCTTCAAGTGTAACAGATAAAAATATCGAATGCATTTCATCAGATACAGAAGTTAAAACTATTTTAAAAAAGGTTGGTCAACCTGGTCCTACCATGCTTTGTATAACAGATAATAAACACCTTCTTGGTGTTATTACAAAAGCAGATTTACTTCACCTCGTTAAAAGTAAAAAACCAGTACGTGAAATTATGAATAAAAAAATTTTAACAGTTTCACCCGATGATAGAATAATACATGCAAGAAGAATTATGATTGATGAAAAAATTGCAAGACTACCTGTAGTTGATAAAGGCAGACTTGTTGGAATGATATCTGATAATGAACTTGCTTTTGCTTTTGCAAATGTAAAAAAATCTTTTCCTCTTGGGAAGCAGAAACATAGACTTGATGAATTTTTTGTAAAAGACGTAATGAAAACTCCAGCTATTTGGACGCGACCTAGCACAACTGCCAAGGAAGCATCAAGTTTAATGTTGAAACATAATGTTGGAGCACTACCAATTATCGAAAATGATAAAATTATTGGAATAATAAGTAGGACTGATCTTCTAAACACTATTTCTCGCTAAAACATTTTAAGCAATGATTTGATTCCTTATTTTGATATGAGTTATCATATTGCATCTGATGAACAGATACAAAAAGCCTTAAAAAAGGTTTTAACGAAGTTTAGAACTGTTTCTACTCAGATTAAGCTTAAAAAATTTGTTACAAAAGAGCTTAATACAAAAAAAATAAAATATGGTTTAAGCCAGTCGCGGCTTAGAAACATTGCAATTAAAAGTGATTTTGTTAAAATAGAAATACACTCACGTGAGGGCGATCCCAGAAAAACTTTAAATAAATGTCCTGTGTGCTTAGGTGATTTAAAACGAGTTAAAAACCTAACAATATGGGGAGGAGAAGTAACAATTGAGCTTAGATGCCCAACATGTGGCTACTGGACTGGCAAGAAAAAACGAATACCTACTCGTTATGTTTTTCATTTAAAAAAGAGGAAAAAATAAATTTAACTATATCCGCCAATTTTTAAACTAGGGTCACCTATTAAAAGCCATTGTTCACAGTTTTTAGCAATAAGTGCATCTCCTGTTTTTGATTTGTCAGACCAATTAATTGTAAAGTTTTGAAG